>NZ_LN650648.1:0-303967 GCF_900002575.1 Romboutsia hominis
AAGTTGGGCACTCTAGAGGGACTGCCAGGGATAACCTGGAGGAAGGTGGGGATGACGTCAAATCATCATGCCCCTTATGCTTAGGGCTACACACGTGCTACAATGGGTGGTACAGAGGGCAGCCAAACCGTGAGGTGGAGCTAATCCCTTAAAGCCATTCTCAGTTCGGATTGTAGGCTGAAACTCGCCTACATGAAGCTGGAGTTACTAGTAATCGCAGATCAGAATGCTGCGGTGAATGCGTTCCCGGGTCTTGTACACACCGCCCGTCACACCACGGAAGTTGGGGGCGCCCGAAGCCGGATAGCTAACCTTTTGGAAGCGTCCGTCGAAGGTGAAATCAATAACTGGGGTGAAGTCGTAACAAGGTAGCCGTATCGGAAGGTGCGGCTGGATCACCTCCTTTCTAAGGAGAATTACCTACTGTTTAATTTTGAGAGTTTTTATAAAAAATCTCTTGACAAAATTCGACAAATATAATAAAATATTTATGTTGAAAATGATATGGGGGTGTAGCTCAGCTGGGAGAGCACTTGCCTTGCACGCAAGGGGTCAGGAGTTCGATCCTCCTCATCTCCACCATTAGTACTTTGAAAACTGTATAACATTTAGTGATATGACATCATTTTTTATAAATAGACAAGAAAAGTCTTTAAAATAATTTTTAATAACTGGTCAAGTTATTAAGGGTGCAGGGCGGATGCCTTGGCACTAGGAGCCGATGAAGGACGTGATAAGCTGCGATAAGCTTCGGGGAGTTGCACGTAAACTTTGATCCGAAGATTTCCGAATGAGGAAACTCACTTAGAGTAATGTCTAAGTATCGTTAAGTGAATACATAGCTTAGCGAGGGGAACCCGGGGAACTGAAACATCTAAGTACCTGGAGGAAGAGAAAGAAAAATCGATTCCGTAAGTAGCGGCGAGCGAACGCGGAACAGGCCAAACCAATAAAGTTTTCTTTGTTGGGGTTGCGGACATATCATAAAAATCGAGGTCATCGTAGATGAAGAGAGTTGGAAAGCTCCGCTATAAAGTGTAACAGCCACGTAGTTGAAACGATAATTCGATAGATATGATCCAGAGTACCACGGGACACGTGAAACCCTGTGGGAAGCAGGAGGGACCATCCTCCAAGCCTAAATACTACCTAGTGACCGATAGCGCATAGTACCGTGAGGGAAAGGTGAAAAGAACCCCGGGAGGGGAGTGAAATAGAACCTGAAACCCTGCACTTACAAGCTGTGGGAGCACATTTCTTGTGTGACCGCGTACTTTTTGTAGAACGGGCCAACGAGTTACGTTAAGTAGCAAGGTTAAGCACTTAAGGTGTGGAGCCGTAGCGAAAGCGAGTCTTAAATGGGCGATTTAAGTTACTTGACGTAGACCCGAAACCGGGCGACCTATCCATGAGCAGGTTGAAGCGAAAGTAAAATTTCGTGGAGGACCGAACCCACGAGCGTTGAAAAGCTCGGGGATGACTTGTGGATAGCGGTGAAATTCCAATCGAGCCCGGAGATAGCTGGTTCTCCCCGAAATAGCTTTAGGGCTAGCCTTGAGCTTAGAGAAACGGAGGTAGAGCACTGAATGTCCTAGGGGGTATTGCACTTACCGAAGACTATCAAACTCCGAATGCCGTCTTCTTTTGCTCAGGAGTCAGACTGTGGGTGATAAGATTCATAGTCAAGAGGGCAACAGCCCAGATCGTCAGCTAAGGTCCCTAAATGTACGTTAAGTGGTAAAGGATGTGGGATTGCACAGACAACCAGGATGTTGGCTTAGAAGCAGCCACTCATTTAAAGAGTGCGTAATAGCTCACTGGTCGAGTGATCCTGCGCCGAAAATTTCCGGGGCTAAAACGTACTACCGAAGCTACGGCATCATTTATGATGGGTAGGGGAGCTTCGTATGCAGGCTGAAGCATGACCGTAAGGACATGTGGACAGTATACGAGTGAGAATGTTGGCATGAGTAGCGAGACGTGGGTGAGAATCCCACGGGCCGTAAACCCAAGGTTTCCAGGGGAAGGTTCGTCCGCCCTGGGTTAGTCGGGACCTAAGCCGAGGCCGAAAGGCGTAGGTGATGGACAACAGGTTGATATTCCTGTACCACCAATAACCGTTTGAGGAATGGGATGACACAGTAGGATAAGCTAACCACACTGTTGGTTATGTGTGGCTAAGTACTGAGGCAGTCAAGATAGGCAAATCCGTCTTGATAATGCTAGGGTACGATGGGGAGCCCTTTTGGGCGAAGTAGCTGATTTCACACTGTCGAGAAAAGTCTCTACCGAGGTTAAAGGTGCCCGTACCGTAAACCGACACAGGTGGGTGAGGAGAGTATCCTAAGGCCAGCGAGAGAACTATTGTTAAGGAACTCGGCAAAATGACCCCGTAACTTAGGGATAAGGGGTGCCATCCTTTGGATGGCCGCAGAGAATAGGCCCAAGCGACTGTTTACCAAAAACACAGGTTTCTGCTAAGTCGCAAGACGATGTATAGGAGCTGACGCCTGCCCGGTGCTGGAAGGTTAAGGGGATCTGTTAGGAGCAATCCGAAGCAGTGAACTTAAGCCCCAGTAAACGGCGGCCGTAACTATAACGGTCCTAAGGTAGCGAAATTCCTTGTCGGGTAAGTTCCGACCCGCACGAAAGGCGTAACGATTTGGGCACTGTCTCAACAATAGACTCGGTGAAATTGTAATCCCGGTGAAGATGCCGGGTACCTGCGACAGGACGGAAAGACCCCATGGAGCTTTACTGTAGCTTGACGTTGGGTCTTGGTACTACATGTACAGGATAGGTGGGAGACTATGAAGCATGGACGCCAGTCTGTGTGGAGTCACCCTTGGGATACCACCCTTGTAGTACTGGGATCCTAACCAGAGGCCTTGAATCAGGTCTTGGGACACCGTCAGGTGGGCAGTTTGACTGGGGCGGTCGCCTCCCAAAAAGTAACGGAGGCGCTCAAAGGTTTCCTCAGCACGGTCGGAAATCGTGCGAAGAGTGTAAAGGCAAAAGGAAGCTTGATTGCAAGACATACAGGTCGAGCAAGGACGAAAGTCGGACTTAGTGATCCGGTGGTTCCGCATGGAAGGGCCATCGCTCAACGGATAAAAGCTACCCTGGGGATAACAGGCTTATCTCCCCCAAGAGTCCACATCGACGGGGAGGTTTGGCACCTCGATGTCGGCTCATCACATCCTGGGGCTGTAGTAGGTCCCAAGGGTTGGGCTGTTCGCCCATTAAAGTGGTACGCGAGCTGGGTTCAGAACGTCGTGAGACAGTTCGGTCCCTATCCGTCGCAGGCGTAGGAAATTTGAGGAGACCTGTCCTTAGTACGAGAGGACCGGGATGGACGTACCTCTGGTGTACCAGTTGTTCTGCCAAGGGCATGGCTGGGTAGCTATGTACGGAATGGATAAGCGCTGAAAGCATCTAAGCGCGAAGCCAACTTCAAGATAAGATTTCCCACCGTAAGGGTAAGACCCCAGGAAGACTACCTGGTTGATAGGTCGAAGGTGTAAGTGCAGTAATGTATTTAGCTTATCGATACTAATAGGTCGAGGACTTGACCAAAATCATTAACTAAATGATATACAGTTTTCAGAGTATTAACTCTAAAAGATAAAGATTATGTGGTTATTATAGCAAAGAGGATACACCTGTTCCCATACCGAACACAGAAGTTAAGCTCTTTAGCGCTGATGGTACTTGGGGGGCGACCCCCTGGGAGAGTAAGACGTAGCCACGTAATCTTTTTTTATGTCTAAAATTAAATAATGATTAAAATTATTTTTATGAGTATAAATAAGGTCGTTGATAGATTATAATAGTATCAACGACTTTATTTGTATTTATATACGAAAATTAATTGATAAATATAATACATATTAAATAAGTATTAATTTATTATATTGATTATTGGTTAGATCTAATCATTAGAAGGAGAACAAAATGAAAACAGAGATTATTAATCATTTAAGAGAAATCGTAGAAACTAATCTAATATCATTTCATGTGCCAGGTCATAAGTTAGGAAAAATTTATGACAAACTTGGATACTCTGATATAGTTAAAAATATATATAAAATGGACACAACTGAGATACCAGGAACTGATAATTTACATTCGCCAGAAGGAATAATAAAAAAATCGCAAGAAAGGGCTTCTAAGGCTTTCAAAAGCGATGAGACATATTATCTTATAAATGGAAGTACATGTGGGATACAAGGGGCTATAATGGCTTTATGTAATCCTAAGGATAAGATAATTGTTAATAGAGATTGCCATCAATCTGTTATAAATTCATGTATATTAGCTGATATAGAACCTATATATATACTTTCTAAAATTGACAAAGAAACTAATATACAAGAGGGAATAGATATTGAAGAATCTAAGAAGATAATAGACAATAATTTAGATGCTAAAGCTATTTTACTTACATATCCAACTTACTATGGAAAAACTTTTGAATTAAATGAAATATGTGATTATGCACACAAGCACAATATAGCAGTAATAGTAGATGAGGCACATGGGGCGCATTTAGGTTTAAGTGATAGATTACCAAAGACTGCCCTAGAAGAAGGTGCAGATATAGTAATTCAAAGTACTCATAAGACATTACCTTCATTTACTCAATCATCAATGATACATATAAAAGGAGATAGAGTGGATAGACAAAGATTAAGTACTATGCTTAGAATAATAGAATCATCTAGTCCTTCTTATATTCTTATGTCTTCATTAGAATTGGCTGTAGATATATATGAAACTAAAGGTAATGAATTAATGGAAGAACTTTTAGATAATATAGAGCAATTTAAAGAAAAAAATAAAAATACAAGTTTTGATATATATAATGAGGATGACAAAACAAAGTTATTTTTATCTTCTAAAAAACTAGGAATGACGGGATATGAATTAGAAGATCTTTTAAGAGAAAAGTACAATATACAGGTAGAATTAGCCAATTATTATGGAGTACTTTTAATATGTACTATAGGAAATACTAAAGAAGATTTAGATAAATTATCCGAAGCATTAGAAGACATGTCGAATAGATATAAGAAAGATTCTTATATAGAATGTCTAGAATATCCAGTAGTAATACCAGAAAAAGCACTAAATCCTAGAGAGGCATTTTATAAAAATAAGAAAAGTGTTAAAATATATGAAAGTATTGGACAAATTTGTGCCGAATATGTAATACCGTATCCTCCAGGAGTGAGTTTGTTGTCTCCAGGAGAAGTAATTACTAAAGAAATAATAGATTATGTAATTTTATGCCATAAAAAAGGAATGAATATAAATGGAATAAAAGATTTGAATTTAGAATTTATAGAGATTATAAGTGACTAATATAAATGATTATAAATTTTAGATAGACTCAGTTTAATATGTTATGTTAGTTAATCTATTATTCTATTAATGTATCTTATACATAATTAAAAAATAAATCAAAATATATAAGACTAAATAAAGAATTACGGAGGTGATACCTGGTTAAATATTTTTTTAATCAGGATATAAATATGAAGGGAAAGTTAATAATCATAGAAAGTGGATCAGATGCAAGCGGAAAGGCCACTCAAACAAAGAAGTTATATGAAAGACTTTTAGAAGATGGATATAATGTTAGAAAGGTTGAATATCCAAACTATGATGGAGAATCATCAGCACTAGTTAAGATGTACTTAAGAGGAGATTTTGGAAGTAAGCCTTCAGATGTAGACCCGTATATAGCATCTACATTTTATGCAGCAGATAGATATGCATCGTTTAAAACAGAATGGGAAGAGTTCTACAATAATGGTGGTATAGTACTTGCAGATAGATATACAACATCTAATATGGTACATCAAGCTTCTAAAATGGCTAAAGAAGATAGAGATAAATATTTAGATTGGTTATTTGATTATGAGTTTAATCTATATAAAATTCCACAACCAGATTGTGTAGTATTTTTAGATGTTCCAATAGAGTTTAGTAAAAAACTTATGGAAAATAGAAAAAACAAAATAACTGGTGAGGATAAAAAAGATATACATGAAAGTGATTTAGATTATTTAGAGAAATCATATAACAACTCTTTATATATAGCTGATAAGTATAATTGGGAAAAAATAAACTGTGTAGAGGAAGAAAACCTTAGAAGTATAGATAGTATACATGAAGAGATATACAAGGTTGTAGAGGATAAGATAAAATCTGTGGAGAGATAAATATGTACTTTGAAGATATAATAGGACAAGAGTTTGCTAAAAAATACTTAACAAATTCTATAAACAATAACAAAATAAGCCATGCATACATGTTTGAAGGAATAGAAGGTATAGGAAAAAAGAAACTAACCGAGGAATTAGCAAAATTATTGCTAGATATAAGTGATGTTAATAATAGCCCTGACTATATAGAGATAAAGCCAGATGGAAATAGTATAAAAATAGCACAAATAAGAAAATTACAAACAGATATAATTATAAAGCCTCATAAAGATTATAAAATATATGTAATAAATGATGCACATAAAATGACAGTTGAAGGTCAAAATGCTCTTTTAAAGACGTTAGAAGAGCCACCACAGTATGCTATAATAATTCTTGTAACATCTAATAAAGAAGCTCTTTTAGACACTATAAAATCTAGATGTGAAATAATTAAATTCTTACCTATATCTCTTATAGACTTAAAAAAATACCTAATACAAAAAGGTGTAGATGAACAGAGAACTCAATTGTTAGCTACTTTTTCTAGAGGTAGTATAGAAAAAGCATTAGAACTGTCTGAATCTAGTGAGTTTGCTCTTATGAGAGAAGAAATACAATCATATATAGAAAGACTTCTTGATAAGAATATAGTTGATATATTAGATATATCGTTAGATATAGAAAAATATAGAGGAGATATATTCAATATTTTAGATATTATGATTAATTATTTTAGAGATATTATGTTTATAAAAGAAAAAATTGACAAGAACATGATAATAAATTCCGATAAAATTACTTTTTTACAAAATATGAGTAAAAAAATTAGCTATTCTCAAGTGTCTAAGATTATTGATATAATAGAAGAGACAAAGAAAAAGATAAGAAGCAATTGTAACTTTAATATAAGTATGCAAGTTATGGCTTTGAATATATATGAGGTGATTAAATGATAAAGATAGTGGGTGTTAGGTTTAAAAATGCAGGTAAAATTTATTACTTTGATCCTGTTGATTTAGAAATAGAGAAAAATATGGATGTAGTAGTTGAAACTGCAAGGGGATTAGAATATGGTTCAGTGGTAGTAGGGCCAAAGGAAATATCAGAAGAAGAGTTAGTTTCACCATTAAAACCAATCATAAGAGTAGCTACAGAAGAAGATACTAAAATATATCTTGAAAACAAAGAAAAATCTAAGGAAACTTTTGAAATATGCCAACAAAAAATTAAAAGCCATGGGTTAACTATGTATTTAATAGATTGTGAATATACATTTGATAGAAATAAGCTAATTTTCTATTTCACAGCAGAAGGCAGAATAGATTTTAGAGAGCTTGTAAAAGATTTAGCATCGATATTTAAGACTAGAATAGAATTAAGACAAATTGGGGTTAGAGATGAAGCTAAAACAATAGGTGGATTAGGACCATGTGGTAGAAGTCTTTGTTGTTCATCATGGTTAGGAGATTTCCAACCAGTATCTATAAAAATGGCAAAAGACCAAAGTTTATCATTAAACCCTACAAAAATATCAGGAATATGTGGAAGACTGTTCTGTTGCTTAAAATATGAGCATGATGTGTATGCAGAAGCGATAGATGTTATGCCATCAGTAGGAGCATTAGTTAAAGTTGAAGATGGAAAAGGACGAGTTATAGAAATAAATCCATTATTAGAACAAGTTAAAGTTGAATTTAATGATAAGACTATAAAAGTATATCTTAAAGATGATGTTAAGGTATTACAAGAGCCTAGAAAATGTGGTGGATGTCAAAATGATATAGATGAAGCTACATTAAGAGAGTTAAAGAAACTAGAAGATTAATTTTATATAACTAAGGGGGTAGGATTTTTCCTACCCTTTTAGATAGAATAAATATAATTGATAAAGAACTTAATATAGAAAATATTAATATATTTAGTAAAGTATTTGACAGTCTTAGAGTAAGACATGAAAGGAGATATATATGGAAGTACAATTAAAGGAAACAGAAAGAATAGATGACTTGCAATTGAAAGGTCTTAAATTAATACAGGATAAAACTGGATTTTGTTTTGGTATAGATGCAGTATTATTAGCTAATTTTGCAAAGGTTAAAAAAGGAGCTAAAGTAGTAGATTTAGGAACTGGAACAGGTATAATACCAACACTTATAGCAGGAAAAAGCCAAGCGAGTAAAATAATAGGTGTAGAGATACAAGAAGAAGTATATGAAATGGCTACTCGCTCTGTAAAATTAAACAATCTACAAGACAGAGTGGAAATAATAAATGCTGACATAAAAACAATAGATAAAACACTAGAAGTACATGGCTATCATGTAGTTACATCAAATCCTCCATATATGCACATGGATGGTATAAAAAACCCTAATGATAAAAAGATGATATCAAGACATGAAGTTAAATGCAACTTAGAAGATGTTATAAGAGCAGCATCAAGGCTTACAATGCCTAAAGGAAAGTTTTTCATGATACATAGACCTACAAGACTTGTAGATATAATAGAGTTAGGAAGAAAATATAGACTAGAACCTAAGCAAGTTCAATTTATTCATCCAAGAGCTAATAAGGCACCAAACCTAATACTTGTAGAGTTTGCTAAAGATGGAAGACCAGAATTGAAAATACTGGACCCATTATATGTATATGGAGAAGATGGAAACTATACAGATGAGATAAAAGCAATATATGCAAATGAAGATATAGGAGAAGAGTAAATGAGCGGAAAGTTATATGTATGTCCAACACCTATAGGTAATTTAGAAGATATGACTTATAGAACAGTAAGAATTTTAAATGAAGTAGATTTAATAGCAGCAGAAGATACAAGACATAGTATAAAGCTTTTAAATCATTTTGAAATATCTAAACCATTAACTAGTTACCATGAACATAATAAAGATTCTAAAGGAAGTTATCTTATAGATAAATTATTAAATGGAGAAAATATAGCATTAATAAGTGATGCAGGAATGCCTGGAATAAGCGACCCAGGTGAAGAAATAATAAAGCAAGCAATAGAAAATAATATAGAGATAGAAGTATTGCCAGGAGCTAGTGCATCTATTATAGCTTTAGTTGGTTCAGGGCTAGAAACTAGAAAGTTTGCTTTTGAAGGATTTTTAGATAGAGATAAGAGAGTAAGAAGGCAACAATTAGAAGAAGTCAAGGAAGAAAGAAGAACTATAATATTCTATGAATCACCACATAGATTAAAAGATACTTTAAAAGATATGCTAAAAATATTAGGAAATAGAAAAATAGCAGTAAATAGGGAGCTTACTAAAAAATATCAAGAAGTAATAAGAGAAGATATTGAAACAGTAATTGAAATATTTAATGAAAAAGAAGTAAAGGGTGAATTTGTATTAATAGTAGAAGGATTTAAAGGTGAGATAACTAAGAAAAATAGCTATGATGACCTTAATGAAAGAGAATATGTTATTGCATTACTAGAAGAAGGTAAAAATAAAAAAGAAGCTATAAAAATAGTATGTAAGGATAGAAAACTACAGAAAGATATAGTATATAAGCAAGTTTTAGACCTATAAAATAAAACTAACTTGGGGTGGCTAAAATGGAAATTAAAGATATGTTGTTAGAAAGTTTAGTGTTTGAAAATACATCAGAAAAGTTTAAAGAATTAGATAGACTTAAAAAATTAGAAAAAGTTATATTAAAATTAAATGGCATGAAGGAAGTAGGAGAATGTAAATTTCATGTAGTAAATGTCTATGAACATTCTATAAAAGCCTTAGAAGAGTTTGAAGAAATGCTCAAAGAGGGAGAATTTTTCTCAAGTCATTTAAGAAACAATATAAAAGAATATTTAAATGAAGATATGGATGGTCATATAAAAAAGATTCATCTATTAAAATTAAGTATATTCTTACATGATATAGGTAAAGCAGACAGTAAAACAGTAGATGATACAGGAAGAGTACATTTTAGAGGGCATGAGATAGTAGGAGCTAAAATTTCAAGAGAATTAGGAAAAAGCCTAAATCTTGATGAAAGAAGTATAGAATTGATTGAAAAATATGTAAGATACCATATGGTACTCTTAGCTCTATATAAGAAAAATGATATGAGTAAAGAAAATCTTACAGAGTTATTTGATATTTTAGGAAAAGACTGTATAGGAGTGTTTATATTAGGCTATTGCGATATAGTAGCAACAAGAAAACTACTAAATCCAAATGAAGATATGAATATAATAAAGGTGTATATGGAATATGCACTTACGAATTATATCTATAGATACAAGCAAAGTTCATAATATAAATATTAGTTAGCTAGAATATATATTTTTAAAGAAAAGAAGTCAATGTAAAATAGTAGTTACTTTACATTGACTTCTTTTTTGATAATATTGGATCAATTTTTATAATATAGCCTTAGCTTGTATTGGTGTTGATAGTATAACTGAAGTTTTAGTAGAGCCGATTTTCTTTATTGTATCAATAACGTTTTCAAGTTCATACATGTCTCTAACTACAACCTTTAATAGTGAGCAGTCATCTCCTGTAACATGATGACATTCAACTATTCTTGGATCTTGACGAGCTACATTAATAAACTCTTCATACTTATTGCTAGGTAAAGATATGTGTATAAAAGCTTTTATAACTCTACCTAAAGCATCAGGATTAACTATAGCTTTATAACCTTCTATTATTCCTGATTCCTCTAGCCTTTTAACTCTTTCAGAAACAGCTGGAGAAGTTAGTCCAACTATTTTACCTAAATCTTTCATTGAAATTCTACCATCTTGTTGTAGAATGTCTATAATTCTGTGATCTGTAGCATCCATTTTGAATCCCCCTTGTATTAAGATGATTTATTATAGAAATTTTTAGAATCTATCATGTTGTTTTTTAGGTCCCAAAGGTCCTTAGATAAATCTACTTTGTAAGTTTGAGGATTAGAAAATCTTCTGTACTCATCCCATAAAGTGTTTAACTCATTTTGTACATAATCTCTTATTTTCATAACAGGTTTATGCTCATACATACATTTACCATTTATAAATAAAGGCTTATGAAGCTCTTTAACTGTATAGTTATTAAAAACTTTTGATTTCCAAGTGTATACAGGATGGAATACAGTAAGAGGCTTAGATTCATCTATTTTCTCATCATGCAACATTATTAAATCTGCTTCAGCCTTGTTATCTTCATTATAAATTCTTATAACTTTTTTATATCCTGGGTTATTTATTTTTTCAGGATCTTCTGATAATTTTATCTTAGGTTCTATTTTATCGCCATTAAAAGATGCAGCTAACTTGTAAACTCCTCCCAGAGACGGAGAGTCAGCAGATGTTATCAATTTAGTTCCAACACCCCAAGAGTTTATAGCAGCACCTTCAGATTTAAGATTAGATATAGTATGCTCATCTAAGTCATTAGATGCTGTTATACTAATATCAGTAAAACCTTCTTCTTCTAATGCTTTTTTACATTCTTTAGATAAATAGTGTAAATCACCAGAATCTAATCTAATACCTAAAGGCTTGTGACCTTTTTCTCTTAAGTTTTTGAATACTTTTATAGCATTAGGAAGTCCACTATTTAATACATTATAAGTGTCTATAAGTAAAAGGCATTTATCTGGATATATGTCGGCATAAGCTTCAAATGCCTCTAATTCTGTATCAAATTTTTGAACCCAGCTATGAGCTTGAGTTCCTACTACAGGAACATCAAATAATTTACCTGCTAAAACATTAGCAGTAGCATTACATCCCCCTATCATAGCAGCTCTAGCACCATATGTACCGGCATCAGGACCTTGAGCACGTCTAAGTCCAAACTCAAACACTGGATCTCCTTGAGCAGCAAAACAAACTCTAGATGCCTTCGTTGCTATAAGTGATTGAAAATTAACAATTGTTAATAAGGCAGTTTCGATTAATTGGGCTTGATATAATGGAGCTTTTACAGTAAGTATAGGCTCATTTGGGAACATTATAGTACCTTCTTCAACTGAGTATATATCCCCTGTAAATTTGAAATCCTTCAAAAACGTTAAAAATTTATCAGAAAAAAGATTTAGGCTTTTAAGATACTTTAAATCTTCATCGGAAAAATTTATGTTTTTTATATACTCAACAAATTGATCTATACCACACACTATTGTGTAGCCCCCGTTGCAAGCATTTTTTCTAAAAAACATATCAAATACTACAACATCTTCATGGATATTTTTTTCAAAATAACCATTTATCATAGTGAGTTGATACAAATCAGTAAGAAGTGTTAAATTTCTCATTGCATTTCTCCTTAAATATATATAATTATAAAATCACTTCGTATATGGATTAGTATGAAAAGCTAGTTGATTAAAAAACCCCACATATATACTAAAACACAATATAGTGCAAGTTTCAAGTATAAAGTAGTATATATAAATCATAAAATTTATCTAGAGGGGAGGCGATTTAATGGCAAGAATATGGTTTTATATGATTGCTATAGGAATAATAGGAAGTATGGTGTTTAATAATCTAGGAGAACTAAACAAAGTAATATTAACAGAAGCATCTAAAGGAGTAGAATTTGCAATAAGTTTGGCTGGGGTAATGGCTCTTTGGATGGGGATAATGAACATAGCAAAAGATGCTGGATTGATAGAAAAAATTGGACAAAAACTAAACCCTATAATGACAAGACTTTTCCCATCCATACCAAAGGGACATAAAGCTATGTCTTATATGGTTATGAATATAGCTTTGAATATGGTAGGGGCAGGTAATGGAGCTACAGCATTTGGACTAAAGGCTATGGAAGAACTACAAACTTTAAATCCTAAAAAGGATACAGCGACAAATGATATGATAATGTTTTTAGTCATTAATATATCATCAATTCAGTTAATACCATTTACTATGCTCAAAATAAGAATGGATTTAGGTTCTCAAAATCCAAGTCAGATAATAGTAACTACACTATTTGCAACAACAGTATCAACAATAATAGCTATAATAACCTGTAAATTATTGCAAAGTAAAAGGAGGTTAAGATAGATGGAGCTATTTTCAAATATACTTGTCCCTCTAATAATACTTTATATAGTTATTTATGGAAGACACAAAAAAATAGATATATATGATAGTTTTGTAAAAGGAGCAATAGATGGTCTTAAATCAGCTTGGTCTATAACACCTTACATAATAGGGATATTCTTAGCGATAGGGATATTTAAAACTGGGAAAGGAATAGAAATGCTTGAATTTTTATTTAAGCCAATAGCAGAGCTAATGAGTATACCAAAAGAACTTATAGGATTAATAATAGTAAAACCTCTTTCAGGAAGCGGTGCACTTGGAATGTATACTGAATTAGCACAAAGAGTAGGTATAGATACTATAATAGAGAAAATGGGATCTACAATAGTTGGGGCATCTGAAACAATTTTTTACACAATGGCTATATACTATGGAAGTTTAAAAATAAAGAACACTAGACACACACTAACTTGTGCTATGATAAGTCATATTGCAGGAGTTATAGCATCTGTATTTATCTGCTATATATTATTTACAGCTTAATATTTCTATAAAATGTACAAGATGGTATAATTAAAGTGTAAAAACCAATTGACATTAATTTATTAATTATATAGAATTAGTTTTAAATAGTAACAAGATTACATAAAATGAATAAAATATATTTATTTAGTAAAATATAGAAATATATAAAGCTGAGAAGAGAAGAGTAAATAAGGACTTTTTCTACAGAGAGCTAGGTTAGGTGAAAGCTAGCGTCAAAGAAATTATTGAAGATGGCCTCGGAGCTTTTTTATCTGAATAATAGAGAGTTCTATTTTTAAGATAAAACGGTTAGACACGTTATAGTCTGCTAAGATATCTAAAGTATTATAAGATACCATATTGATATGAGTAAACATCAATAAGTTTTAACTTTTAAAGTAGTATCTATAAATTTAGATAATTAGGGTGGTACCGCGAATAATCTCGCCCCTATGTATATCATAGGAGGCGAGTTTTTTAATACAAAGAGTTTCAACTCTATATTAAAGGTTAAAAATATAAATATATACTAAAAATAAATCAGGAGGTAAGAATATGACAAAACCAACTTTCTATGTAACAACTCCTATATACTACCCAAGTGGAAACTTACATATAGGACATACTTATACAACTGTTGCAGCAGATGCAATAGCAAGATTTAAACGTTTCTGTGGATATGATGTAAAGTTCTTAACAGGAACAGATGAGCACGGAGAAAAGATACAAAAAACTGCTAAGGCAAAAGGTATGACTGAAATAGAATACTTAGATGGGATGATAGCAGATATACAAAAATTATGGAAGACTATGGATATATCATATGATGATTTCATAAGAACTACACAAGATAGACATAAGGTAATAATCCAAAAGATATTCACTAAGTTATATGAACAAGGAGATATATACAAAGGAGCTTATGAAGGTAAGTATTGTACTCCATGTGAAAGTTTCTGGACAGAATCACAATTAGTAGATGGAAATAAGTGTCCTGACTGTGGAAGAGAAACTTATGATGCTAAGGAAGAAGCTTACTTCTTCAAATTATCAAAATATGAAGATAGATTAAGAGAATTATTTGCTGACCCTAACTTCTGTTTCCCAGTATCAAGAAAAAATGAGATGGTTGCAAACTTCTTAGATAAAGGATTAGAAGATTTATGTGTAACTAGAACTACATTTGATTGGGGTATAAAAGTACCATTTGATGAAAAACACGTAATATACGTTTGGGTAGATGCTTTATGCAACTATATAACAGCTTTAGGATATATGAGTGAAAATGATTCAGAATACAAAAAATTCTGGCCAGCTAATGTTCATATAGTAGGTAAAGAAATAATGAGATTCCATACAATAATATGGCCAGCTATACTTATGGCTTTAGGTGAAGAAGTACCTACACAAGTATATGGACATGGATGGATATTATTTGATAATGATAAGATGAGTAAATCAAAAGGAAACATAGTTTACCCAGAGCAAATGATAGAAAGATACGGAGTAGATGCTCTTAAATACTTCTTATTAAGAGAATTTGCATTTGGTCAAGATGGTAACTATACTCATAGAAACTTTGTAATTAGACTTAACTCAGATTTAGCAAATGATTTAGGAAACTTAGTAAGTAGAACAGTTGCAATGGTTGAAAAATATAACGGTGGAATAATACCAATGCCAAAAGCTACTACTGAATTTGATGCTGACTTAAAAGAAACTGCTAGATTATCAGTAGAAAACTTTGAAAATGAAATGAATAAACTTCAATTTAATGAAGCATTAGAAAGTGCTTGGAAATTAATAAGAAGAACTAACAAGTATATAGATGAAACTATGCCTTGGGCTTTAGCAAAAGATGAAGCTAACAAAGATACTTTAGATACAGTATTATACAACTTATGTGAATCTATAAGAATAGTAGCTACATTAATAAATCCAATAATGAATGCTACTGCTAAAAAAATATACTGTCAATTAGGAATAACAAATGAAGAATTAACAACTTGGGAAAGTGTTAAAACATTTGGATTAATAACTGAAGGAACAAAAGTACACAAAGGTGAATCTTTATTCCCAAGATTAGATATAGAAAAGGAAGTAGAAGAATTGAACGAATTATTTGCAGAAAAGAAAGACGTAGTAGAAGAAGTAGCTCCATTAGAGCATAAAGAAAACATAACAATAGATGAATTAGATAAAGTTGAACTAAGAGTAGGTAAAGTTTTAAGTTGTGAAAAACATCCAAAAGCAGATAGACTTTTAGTATCTCAAATAAAATTAGGTTCAGAAACAAGACAAATCGTATCAGGAATAGCTAAATGGTATAAGCCAGAAGATATGGTTGGAAAAGATGTTATAGTTGTTTGCAACTTAAAGCCAGTTAAGCTAAGAGGAGTAGAATCTCAAGGTATGATATTAGCTGCTGGAGATGATGGTGACGATTTAGTAGTACCAGTAGCTACAGGTGCTAAGGATGGATGCGAAGTTCGTTAATTAGTTAGGAGAATAAAAAATGTTATTTGACTCACATGCACACTTAAATAGTGAAAGATTTGATGAAGATAGAGAAGAATTAATAGAATCTTTAAAAGAAAAAGGTGTAGATTTAGTATTAAATCCAGGAGCAGATATAGAAACATCAATAACTAGTGTAGAATTAGCTAATAAATATGATTTTATATATGCAGCAGTTGGAGTACATCCACACGATGTTAAAGATTTAGATGATACTGCAATAGATACTTTAAGAAAACTAGCTACTGAAAATGAAAAAGTAGTAGCTATAGGTGAAATAGGATTAGACTATTACTATGATAATTCACCTAGAGAAGAACAAAAAGAATGGTTTAAAAAACAAATAGAATTAGCTAATGAGTTAAAATTACCTATAATAATACATGATAGAGATGCACATGGAGATACTTTTGAAATAATAAAAAATACAAAATCTCCAGAAATAGGATGTGTGCTTCATTGTTATAGCGGGAATGTTGAATTAGCTAGAGAATATGTAAAAATGGGTTGCTATATATCAATACCAGGAACAGTGACTTTTAAAAATAATAAAAAAACTAGAGAAGTAGCAAAAGAAATACCTCTAGAATATTTATTAATAGAAACTGATTCACCATATATGGCTCCAGAGCCTCATAGAGGAAAAAGAAATGACCCATCATTAGTTCAATTTGTAGCAGATAAGATAGCCCAAGAAAAAGGGATATCTTACGAGCAAGTTTGCAAAGCTACAAAAGAAAATGCTAAAAGATTATTCAATATAAAATAAAAGCCCTTGAGACTGTATAGTCTCAAGAGCTTTTTTTAATACAATTATAAAATATTTATAGATATACATTATTATTCTAGCATCATAGTTATTAAGTAAATATTGTAAAACACAATAAAAATAGAGTGTAAAAACAAAAACTATAGCACATAATGATATTATAGTTTTTGTTTTTCCTTGATAAAATTACATAAAAAACGTAAAATATAGAAATGAAGTTAAGACAGGATACAAAACAGATAAAGGTGAATTGATAATGATAAAAGAAATAATAGTTGTAGAAGGAAGAGACGATGTTACAGCAGTAAAAAGAGCTGTAGATGCAGAACTTATAACAACTGGTGGATTTGGGTTTCCTAAAGGTGTTATGGAAAGAATAAAATCTGCTCAAAAAAGACGTGGAGTAATAATATTTACAGATCCTGATTTTGCGGGTGAAAAAATAAGAAAAAAAATAGCTGCAGAAGTTCCAGGATGTAAGCATGCTTTTTTACCAAGAGAGGAAGCTAAAAAAGATGGTGACATAGGTATAGAAAATGCCACACCAAAGAGTATAATAGCAGCTCTTGAGAGAGTTAGAACAGAAAGTACAGAAAAAAGAGATGAATTTAAGCAAGTTGATTTAATAAGAAATGGACTTATAGGAAATGAAGATGCATCTAATAGAAGAGATGAATTAGGAAAGATACTTGGAATCGGATATGGAAATGCCAAGCAATTCTTAAATAGATTAAATAATTATGGGGTTACTAGAGAAGAATTTGTAAAATCACTAGAAACTTTAGATAAATAAATATAAAAGGAGAAAAATTAATGGATAGACTTTCATCACATAGAGCCACAAAAGATGTAGTTGAAAAGCACGGATTTAAATTTTCAAAGTCTTTAGGGCAAAACTTTTTAATAGATGATAATGTAATAGATAAAATATTAAGAGGGGCAAGACTTTCTGAAGGAGACTATATAATAGAAGTAGGTCCTGGTATAGGGACACTAACTCGTGAGATGGGTAAAGTAGCTCAGAAAGTTGTGGCTATAGAAATAGATAAAACATTAATACCTATATTACAGGGTGAAACATTAAAAGACTTTGATAATATAGAAGTAATAAATCAAGATATATTAAAAGTAAATGTTCAAGAATTAGTAAAAGAAAAACTAAATGGGGGACCAGTTAAATTAGTTGCAAACTTACCATACTATATAACAACTCCAATAGTTATGAAGTTCTTAGAAGAAGATATACCAGTAACGGATATAGTTGTAATGGTACAAAAGGAAGTTGCAGATAGAATGAATGCAGTACCAGGAACAAAAGATTATGGAGCTTTATCAGTAGCAGTTCAATATTATTGTGATACAGAAATAGTAGCAAAAGCACCAAGACATATGTTTATACCACAACCAAATGTTGACTCAACAGTTATAGGACTTCATGTTAGAGAAGAAATAAAATATCCAGTTGATAATGAAGAAATATTCTTCAAGACTGTTAAAGCGGCTTTTGGACAAAGAAGAAAAACATTACTTAATGCATTAGGTGGATTAGGATTCTTAAGTAAAGATGAGATAAAGGAAGTACTAAGTGCTGCTAATATAGATGAAAAAAGAAGAGGGGAAACTTTATCAATAGAAGAGTTTGCCACTTTATCAAATAAAGTAAATGAAAAAGTACCTTCAAAATAATTGAAGGTACTTTTTTTAGAATCATACTCATATACTATTAAGAGAAATTATGTTAAAAGGGGGATTAAAAGTGGCAGCTAAAAAAAAATTTAAGAGAGATTATATAATCCTTGAAGCTAAGGACACTAACTTTAGATACAAAGAACGTGTTTTACCAAAAGCATTTGCTAAAGTAGAGATAAATGATGAAAAATCAATAATTTCATTATATGTAGAAAATCTTAAATTTATGAAAGATGGATATAGGGTAGTTGCTATACAAAGCGATTATGATACCCTTGATTTAGGAAAGGTATTGCCAAGTGAGCAAGGAAAAGGTGAATTTACATTAAATTTAGACAGAGAAGATATAGATATAAAAGGTATAGCTCTTTTATATGAAAAAACTGTACCACTTATAGGATTTAAAGGTACTAAGATAGATAATTATGAGGAAATATTATTTGCAGGAGAAGAGTATGAAGATGACGAAAGATTTGAGGAATATGAAGAAATAGAGTATATAGAAGTAGATGATAATGACGAAGGGTTTGAGGAATATGAAGAAATAGGATATATAGATGTAGATAATATAGAAGAAGATGATAATGAAGAAGAGTATGAAGTGTATGAAGAAATAGAGTATATAGAAATAGATGATGATGAAGAAGAGTATGAAAGTGAAGAAGAAAGTGTATACAACTCAGATGATGGTTATTATGAAATTATAGAGGAGGATGTAAATCCTCAAACTAGAGAAAAATATGACGAATATGATAATATAGATAAAACTATAGAGAAAAATAGAAAAAGTAGTGAGCCTAAAGAAAAGAAGACATATCCTACTGTTTCACATCAACAAAAAACACGTCAAAAGTATGCAAAAACAAATTCTATAGATGAATACCAAAAAACGGCAGGAACACTTTTAATGCCAAGACAAATAAAAAAAGGGCTTAAACATTTTAAGGAAGTAAGACCATTTATCAAAGATGAAATAGACAATACTAGATGGTGGAAAATTGAAATAAGTCCTACAACTTTATGTGGATACACTATGCCTTACTTAGGATATGTTAATACTCTAAATTACACAATGTATAGTGATGCAGTAATGCAATCATATAAATATAGACATTACTTATTTGGTGTACAATATGATGAGTATAACAAGAGAAAGAATTATATATACGCAGTCCCAGGAAATAAAACAGAGCAACCAGATAAAGGTCATACAGGATTTAGAGAATACCAGCCTTGTGACACAAGAAATGATAGCTTAGGATACTGGTTATGTATGATAGATTCAAGAAGTAGAAAAATAATAAAATAGAATAAATTACCTCACATATTGATAATTTTTTGATAATGTTCTAAAATTATAGGTAGACCAAGTATAACTGGAGGAGAATATATGATAAATAATCAAAGACTAATCAATGAATTTTTAGAGCTAGTTCAAATCGACAGTCCATCTTCAAAAGAAGGCAAAATAGCTGAAGTTCTAGTCGAAAAACTAAAAGAAATAGGTTTAGAAGTTGTTATAGATGGTGCTGGTGTAAAAGCTGGTGGAGAAACAGGAAATGTAATTGCTACATTAAAAGGAAATAGAGAAGGTAAAACATTACTTTTCACTTCACATATGGATACAGTTAGTCCTGGTATAGGAGTAAAACCTATAATAGACGAAGCTAATGGCATAATAAAAAGTGATGGAACAACAGTACTAGGGTCTGATGATAAAGCTGGTATAGCTGCTATATTAGAGGCATTAAGAACAGTTAAGGAAAATGATATCCAACATGCAGATATACAAGTTGTATTCTCAATATGGGAAGAAGGCGGATTATATGGTGCTAAGTACTTAGATTATTCTAAAGTAAATGCAGACTATGCATTTGTTTTAGATAGTGGTGGAGCTCCAGGAGAAATAATAATTCAAGCGCCAGCACAAGATGCTATAAAGGTCAAAATAATAGGAAAACCAGCTCATGCAGGTCTTGAGCCAGAAAATGGAGTAAGTTCAGTAATGGTTGCTGCAAGAGCTATAGAAAATATGAATTTATTAAGAATAGATGAAGAAACTACTGCTAATATAGGTATAATAAATGGTGGAATAGCAACAAATATAGTTATGCCAGAATTAGAAATAGCAGCAGAAGCTAGAAGCTTAAGCGAAGAAAAATTAGATGCTCAAACAAACCATATGGTAGATGTATTCAAAAAAGCAGCTAAAGAATTTGGAGCTAAAATAGAAATAGAAACTACAAGAGCTTATGCACCATTTAATATATCTGAAGATGATGAAATAGTAGTGCTAGCTAAAAAAGCTTTTGCTAATATGAATATAGAAGGTCACACAACATCTACAGGTGGAGGTAGTGATACTAATATATTAAATAAAAATGGAATAAAAGCAGTTAACCTAGGTATAGGTATGAAGAATGCTCATACATTAGAAGAATATATAGCTATAAAGGATATAGAAAATTCTGCTAAAATGGTAACTGAGTTAATAAAAGAAGCATAAATTAAAAATTTAAAACTAATTAGAAATAGTATCTAAATTGCTTTTAGATACTATTTTTATGTTAAAAGATAAGAAAAAAATGTATAAAAATTAAAAAATGTACAAGTATTTATGTAGAAGGGTGTAGTAATTTCCCTGGAAATAAGTATAATAAGTAATTATGTCTTACAAAAACTACATAAAAGTAATATAATTATCTTATGATTATATGGATAAAGGAGGCGTGAAGATGGCTAAGAAGAAAAAAATCAAAAAAAAGGTTTTAGTAGCTCTTACTGTAGTGTTATTCTTTGTATGCTATTTCTTAGGATTTACCTTGTTCAAAGATACAAAAGACAAAGAACCAGGACAACAAACGACAGAGGCATTAGAAGATGACACAAGATCATTAATAAAACAATTGAGCTCTAAAAGTAAAATATACTTATCAGATTCAAAAGTAGAAAGTGTTAGAATAGAAAAGGATTATTGGGATAATATAACTGTGTTATTTACAGAATTTACAAAAATAAGAAAGCCACAATCATACACTCCTATATACAATGGTAACTCAGATGATGGAATTAGATTTTCAACAGACTTGAATTACTTTAGGGTATACACTGTCAGCAAAGAAGAGTACTATAAAGTTCCGGTTGCTACAAAAAAAGAACTTAGTAAGCTTTTAAGTGAGAGTATATATTTGTCATTTGACTTTATAAAGCAGTATAAGAGTTGGGATACTGTAAAAATAACTTATAAAGATGAAACTAAGAAAATATTTGGCTGGAATTTTAAAGACCTAGCACTTAAAATGGTTCAAAAGAGAATGGTTGGCAAAGTTCAGCCAGAAAAGAGTAAAGAAAGAAGTAAGTACAACTTTACTATAAACATTCAAGGCGAGAACTATGATGCGAAAGTAGAAACAATGGGTAAAGATTATGTAAAAATAACACAGGGTGAAGGAAAGAATAAAATTCAAGCATATTATGAAGTCCACACTGGATTATATGATTATCTTGTAAAAGACATATTTAAATTAGAGGAATAAGTATTTTAATAAGCAAAAAGGATATACTAGTTAGTATATCCTTTTTGTTTATTAATTTTCAACTAATTCTTCAGCTACCTTGTATATAGGTCCTGCACCAGCAGTTATTACTAAATCATTAGAAGAGACATTATCACGAAGATAGTCAACTATATCTTCAAACTTACTTATATAAGCAACATCAACATGGTTTTGATATAACTTTTCAACTAAATCTTTAGAATGAATATCTCCTGGATCATTTTCTCTGGCAGCGTATATGTCAGTTATAATAACTTTATCAGCAGAATAAAATGCTTCAGCAAATTCATTTAAAAGAGACTTAGTTCTAGTGTAAGTATGAGGTTGGAATATACACCATAACTTAGACTTCTTCATCTTTTTAGCAGCAGATAAAGTAGCCTTTAATTCAGTAGGGTGATGAGCATAATCATCAATTATTAATGCATCATTATATTTACCCTTAACCTCAAATCTTCTTCCAACACCAGAATAAGATTTTATATTTTCTCTTATAAGCTCTAATTCTATATTAGAAACATAAGCAACTAATATAGCAGCAGTAGCGTTGTAGATGTTATGAAGTCCTGGAACAGAAAGTTCAAATACACCTAAATTTTTACCATTCAATTCTATCTCGAATATACCATGACCTTTTTCATTGAAGCTTATATTTTTAATTAAAGCATCATTATCTAAATTTGTACCGTATTTTATAACAGTAGCTTTTACGTCGTGTAATATATCATTTGTATTTTCGTCATCTCCATTTATTATGAAATAACCATCTTTAGGAAGTAATTTACCAAATTTATTAAAAGATGCTTTTATTTCATCTAAGCCTGAGAAGTAATCTAAATGGTCTTCCTCTATATTTAAAACTGTTGATATCTTAGGGTTAAAGTTTAGGAAACTATCAACATATTCACATGCCTCTGTTATGAAATGATCAGAGTTACCTATTTTAACATTACCACCTATACTACTTAAATTTCCACCAACTAATATAGTTGGATCTAAATCCGCATATTGGAATATAGTAGATAACATAGAAGTAGTTGAAGTTTTACCATGAGTACCAGAAATTGCTATAGAATTTTTGTACTCTCTCATTATTTGACCTAAGAAAGTAGCTCTGTTTACAACAAGTTTATTCTTTTCTCTAGCTGCAATAAGCTCAGCATTATCATCATGAACTGCCGCAGTGTAAACAACCATATCTACATCATCTGCCAAATGTTCTTTTTCATGTCCTATAAATATATTAGCGCCTTGAGATCTAAGTTTATCTAATAAGTAAGATTCGTTTGAATCTGAACCAGAAACTTTATATCCTTTATTAAGGCATATTTCAGCTAAAGCACTCATGCTTATGCCACCGATTCCAATGAAATGTATCTTCATAAGAAAACCACCTTTCTTTTAATTAAGCCCTACAATATGAACTATGTTTGTGGTATAATAGTATAATGTTCAATATTTAATGATTAATATACATATACTATATTACATATACAATATATTAAAAAATTGCTTAAAACATAACCATTATTATATCATAATAAACATGGTTATGCATTATTTAGTTTATATAGAAGAAGCTGCAATCGTAGGAGGTTAAATGCATGAAATTTAAAAGAACGGAAAGAATTGGTGCCATAGTAAAGATATTATCGGACAATCCAAATAAGATATTTACATTAGGCTATTTTACAAATAAATTTAATGCTGCTAAATCTACAATAAGTGAAGATTTAATAGTAGTAAAAAATGTCTTTGAAAAATTAGAACTAGGGAAAGTAATAACAATATCAGGAGCAGCTGGTGGAGTAAAATATATACCAAAGACATCAAAAGCAGAAAATGAAGAATTTTTAATGGAATTATGTCAAAAAATAAGTGACGAATCTAGAGTATTATCAGGAGGATTTTTATATTTAATAGACTTAATATATGATCCTACTATAGCATCAAAAATAGGTAAAATATTTGCATCAAATATAGATTATGCAGAAGCTGATTGCGTAGTGACAATGGAAACTAAAGGAATTCCAATGGCTCTTATGACAGCTAAAGCAATGAATTTACCACTTGTTATAATAAGAAAAGATATAAAAGTATCAGAAGGACCTACACTAAGTATGACTTATGTTAGTGGAAATACTTCTAAAGTGGAAAGTATGAGTTTACCAAGAAGAGCAGTTAAGCCGAATAGCAAAGTTATATTAATAGATGACTTCATGAGAGGTGGAGGTACAATCAAAGGTATGACAGATCTTATGAGTGAGTTTGGAGCGGAAGTTATAGGAACGGGAGTATTTATATCTACAATGAAGCCAGAAGACAAAATGGTAAAAGATTATATATCTTTAATTCAATTAGATGTAAATGGAGATAATATAATAGTAGAACCAAATTTAAAGACATTTAAAGATGAATATCAGAAAGAATTTGTCGAAGGGGATTGTGACATAGAAGAAATAATAGAAGATTAGGTAAAAAATAAATTTACAAAAACCATAAATTTTCAAAAAATAAAAAAGGATATTCAAATATTTAATAGAATACTAAACTATAAGTAAATATATATATAAAATTTATAAATACATTAATTTGTCAAATTCAAAAGGGGGATATAAAAGGATGAAGATAACTGACGTAAGAATAAGAAAAATAACTGACGAAGGAAAAATGAAGTGTATAGTGTCTATAACTTTTAACAACTTATTTGTTGTACATGATATAAAGGTTATAGAAGGACATAATGGTTTATTCATCGCTATGCCAAGTAGAAAAATAGGGGAAGGTAATTTTAGAGATATAGCTCATCCAATAAACGCAGAGATGAGACAAGTATTAGAAGATGCAGTACTAAATGCATATCATGAAGCAGTTGCTCAATTAGAAGTTGCAGCTGAATAATTAAATAGAATTTTTTTATTGTTTATTATAAAGAGTCGAACTATTCGACTCTTTTTTATATTTAAAATTTTTGTTTAAATGTATACTTTTTTGACAAAAGGTGTTATATTAATTAGTAGTAACAAAGTATTGTATACAAACTATATTATATACATAATATAATAACATAGATAAAATAGTTATAAAGAATGGAGTGGAGAAATGAACTTTAAATCTATAATCCTTGCAGCAGGAAAAGGAACGAGAATGAAGTCTAAATTCCCAAAAGTAATTCATAAAGTATGTGGAAAAGAAATGGTTAACCACGTAATAGATGTATGTAAAAATTCAGGGGTTAACGATATAGTAGCAATATTAGGCCACGAAAGTGAAGTAGTAAAATCAAAACTACCAGAACATACAATGATAGCAATGCAAACGGAGCAATTAGGTACTGGTCATGCTGTCATGATGGCTAAAGAATACATAAATGATGAAGATATAATCGTAGTATTATGCGGAGACACACCTTTAGTAAAAGAAGAAACACTTAAAAAACTATTCGATTATCACATAGAAAATGAGTATCACACAACAGTGCTTACAACAGTAGTAGACAATCCAACGGGGTATGGAAGAATAATCAGAGATGAAAATTCAGATTTACTAAAAATAGTAGAGCAAAAAGATGCTTCAGAAGAAGAAAAGTTAGCTAAAGAGATAAACTCAGGAATATACTGCTTCAATGGAAAGAGTTTAAGAGAATCTTTAGATTTATTAGATAACAACAATGCACAAGGAGAGTACTACCTAACAGATACTATACAAATAATGAGAAATAAGGGTCTTAAAGTAGGAGCTTTCAACGGTTCTACAATAGAAGAACTAATGGGTGTAAACTCAAGAGTAGAGTTATCTAGAGCAGAACAAATAATGAGACAAAGAATAAATGAATCTCACATGGTAAATGGAGTAACAATCATAGATACTAATTCAACATATATAGAAGCTGGAGTTGAAATAGGAAATGATACAGTAATATATCCAGGAACTATGTTAATGGGAAGTACAAAAATAGGTTCAAGTTGTATAATTGGAATGAATTGTAGTATAACAAATTCAGAAATTGGCGATTATACAGAGGTGAAAAATTCAACTATAGTTGATAGTGTAGTAGGAGAAAACACTACAGTAGGACCATATGCATATTTAAGACCTAAGAGTAACATAGGGAACAATGTAAAGATAGGAGACTTCGTAGAAGTTAAGAATGCTACAATAGAAGATAATTCTAAAGCATCTCACCTAGCATATATTGGAGACGCTTATGTTGGAAAAGGTGTAAACATAGGATGTGGAGTAGTATTTGTAAACTATGATGGTAAAAATAAAGCAAAATCTATAGTAAAAGATGGAGCATTCATAGGTTCTAACTCTAATCTAGTAGCACCAGTAACTGTAGAAGAAAAAGGGTATATAGCAACAGGTTCAACTATAACAGACAATGTTCCACAAGGGGCGCTTGCAGTAGCGAGACAAAGACAAGTGAACAAAGAAGGTTGGGTAGAGAAGAAAGATCAAAAGGATAAAAAATAGCAACTAAACAGCTTATTATTTTTTTAGGCAAAAGCCTAGATTTTAAATAAATTAAACAAAGTTTCAAAAATTTTGGGAGGATTTACATGAACACTAGCGGAAGCGAAATAAAAATAATAGCAGGAAATGCATCTAATGAATTAGCTAAGAAAATAGCAGATCATATAGGTGTAGAATTATGTGACTGCCAAGTAAGTACATTCAGTGATGGTGAAATAAGCGTAAACATAAATGAAACAGTAAGAGGTTGTGATGTTTTCGTAGTTCAATCAACTAATAGTCCAGTTAATGACAACTTAATGGAATTATTAATAATAATAGATGCATTAAGAAGAGCATCAGCAGGAAGAATAACTGCAGTTATACCTTACTATGGATATGCAAGACAAGACAGAAAAGCTAAGGCAAGAGATCCAATCACAGCTAAATTAGTTGCAAACTTAATAACAGCAGCAGGTGCAGACAGAGTATTAACTATGGACTTACATGCTGCACAAATACAAGGTTACTTCGATATACCACTAGATCATTTACAAGGAGGAAGCATATTAGCTGATTACTTCAACAAAAAGAATATAGAAGATTTAGTAGTAGTTTCACCTGATTTAGGAAGTGTAACAAGATCAAGAAACTTTGCTAACAATTTAAACGGAGATGTTCCAATAGCTATAATAGACAAGAGAAGACCTAAAGCTAACGTATGTGAAGTAATGAACATAATAGGTGATGTGCAAGGTAAGAATGTTATATTATTAGATGATATGATAGATACAGCGGGAACTATAACAAATGCAGCAAATGCTTTAAAAGAATTTGGTGTTAAAGATGTATATGCTTGCTGTACTCATGGAGTATTATCAGGACCAGCTATGGAAAGAATAGAAAACTCTGCAATAAAAGAATTAATAGTTTTAGATACTATACAACTTCCAGAAGAAAAGAAAATAGATAAAGTACAAATAGAAACAGTTGCTCCATTATTTGGAGATGCTATAAAGAAAATATTTGCTAACGAGTCAGTTAGTAAGTTATTCTAGTCAAATAGATAAAGGATACCTATATAGGTATCCTTTTATTTTATCGCAATTAAAATGGATAAAAGAATATTTGATAAAGTTTAATATGGAATTTAAGGTAAAATAAGTGATTCAGGTAAAATTAAGCTAAAAAAAGATTTAGGACATTGACTATATATATTAGCTTAAATAATTTCTGAAGTAATGAGAGAAGTTGAAGATCAAGGTCAGGAGTTACTAGACCTTGTATTAACAGATACAGAAATAACGAAGTTAAAGAAGCCTTAAAAGTTTTTGAAGAATTTAATCTAAAGCTAGAGGAGATATTTCAGCTAATATCCAATTTATAGTCTATAGATCAGAAAAAGATATCCTTAGGTTAGACACAGATAACCCTCAATACTAAAAAGCCAGAAAAGTATAATCTATTTCAAGATACACTAAAATTAAAAATTTAATATACAACATTCAAATTGCATCTTAAATTTTATAAGATGCAATTTAATTATATAAGTTTACTATAGCAGTATATTTAAAAACTATAATATATGAGGAGAAAATTATGAATATATTTAATTTATTAGAAATGGCAGTAGAGTTAGGAGCATCAGATGTACATATAACAGTAGATACTCCTCCGATAGCTAGGATAAAAGGAAGCTTCGTAAAGTTAAATGAAGAAAGTTTAACTGAAAAAGACACTGAAATTATGGCCAGGGAAATAGCAGGAAATAAAAAATTTAAAATTCTAGAAGAACACGGAGAAGTGGATCTATCCGTATCTTTTAAAAGTGGGGATAGATTTAGAATAAATGCATATAAGCAAAAAGGTAAATATGCAATAGCTGTAAGGACTATAACATCTAAAATACCGTCATTTAAAACCTTAGGATTACCTGATATTATAGCTAGTTTTACAGAAAAGAGTAAAGGGTTAGTACTCGTAACGGGACCAACAGGAAGCGGTAAAAGCACAACTTTAGCTAGTTTAATAGACACAATAAACTCAACTCAAGAGAGACATATAATAACGCTAGAAGATCCTATAGAATATGTTCATCATCATAAAAAAGGAATAGTAAATCAAAGAGAAATAGGTAGCGATACAGAAAACTTTAATTCAGCACTTAGATCAGCGCTTAGACAAGACCCAGATGTTATTTTAGTGGGAGAAATGAGAGATCCTGAAACTGTTTCAATAGCTTTAACTGCTGCAGAAACAGGACATCTAGTTTTCTCAACTTTACATACAGTAGGCTCGGCTAAGACAATAGATAGAATAGTTGATATGTTCCCACCGGAACAGCAACAGCAAATTAGAACTCAATTATCAACAGTATGTGAAGGGATTATATCACAGCAATTAATAAAAACTATAGATGGAACAAATAGAGTCGCAGCATTAGAAGTTATGGTAGCCACACCAGCAATAAGAAACTTAGTAAGAGAAAATAAAACATATCAAATACAAAATATTATACAAACAAGCTCTAAGTTAGGTATGCAATCTATGGATCAAGGGTTGGTAAATTTATACAGAGAAGGAAAAATATCAAGAGATAGTGTATTAAGTAAGTGCTCTGACTACGAATACACATCTAGATTAGTTGGAGGGATTAATTATTAATCAAGCAACTAAATATAAACAGTTTAATACAAAAATATATAGATAAAATTGGAAAATATAATGAGAAAAAGTAAAATTTTTTATAGATGATATAAACTTGATACTAAAATTTAAATGTGACTCAGGATATGTAAACTATTTATAATATGATAAAAAATTAAACAAGGAGATAAATTGACAGATGGGAATGTATTATATATATTTTTTTATATTTGGAATAATATTTGGCAGCTTCTTTAACGTATGTATATACAGAATACCAAATAAACAATCAATATCAAATCCCCCATCACATTGCTACAATTGCAAAACACGACTAAGGCCATTAGATTTAGTCCCTGTACTTAGCTGGACTTTTCTAGGAGGAAAATGCAGATACTGCAAACAAAAGATACCGCCAAGATATGCATTAGTAGAACTTCTAACAGGTATATTGTTTGTATTAGTATATAAAGTATACGGACTAAACACTATAACACTATACTACTTGTTATTAGTATCACTATTAGTAATAATAACCTTCATAGATATAGATCACTATATAATACCCGATGGATTAATAATTTTCGGTAGTATAGGAGCTCTAGCTTTTAATATCCTAGGACAAGGAATCGGGTTAAAAGAAAGTTTACTAGGAGGGCTAATCTGTGGAGGAGGTACACTAGTACTAATATACCTGATAGAGCTATTAGTAAAAAAAGAAGTAATGGGTGGGGGAGACATCAAACTTTTTGGTATGGTAGGACTATTTTTAGGAATGAAATATGGACTACTAACAGTATTATTAAGTGTATATGTAGGAGCAATTTACGGAGTTTGTACTATAATATATAGCAAGATAAAAAACAAAGAATATAATTCAATGATACCTTATGGACCATTTATATCCATAGGAACATTAATTAATGTTCTATGTGGAACATCTATAATAGATTGGTATATGAGTTTGTTTTTATGATTAGATAATATAAATAGGGTCAATAATTAAATTGACCCTATTACTATGTTTAGATTATGATATATATAGTATTAATTTCAATAATAACATCATATATATGCAATAAAAAAATATATAAAATATGTGATGAACTTAATCAAAATAAGCTAAATACAATAATAATTTACACATTAAATCTGTTATCAATGTCTTTAATCTACTACAAATATGGAGTAAACGCAGAGTCAATAAAGTACTTATCGCTAATACCATTTATAATAGTTATATCAATAATAGATTATCATACTACATATATATATGATATAACTGTACTTAGTGGTATAATAATTCAAGGTGGAATTTTTCTAATTACAATAAAGTATGATGTTAACACAATGAGCCATATCATTGCACTATTAATAGGACTTATTGTACCATATATATTAGCCACAACAACAAAATCATTAGGACAAGGAGACATAGGCGTATACTGCTTATGTTGTTTTGTATTAGGGCATAACTATTCAATGTATTTAATCGCCTTATCATTTATTTTAGCTTGTCCGTATTCGATATATATACTTTTGTATAAAAGTAATAAGGAGAGGAAAATACCATTTGCACCATTTATATCTTTAGCAACAATAACAATAATAATAACAAATTATGATATATTAAATTTATATTTTGGCATAATAAGTAAATAGAGGAGGACAAAATATGTACGTAGTAGTAGGGTTAGGTAATCCAGGCAAGAAATATGAAAAAACTAGACACAATGTTGGTTTTGATGTTATAGATATTCTTGCAAAGGAATATAACATATCAGTGACGAAAATAAAGCATAAGGCCTTAATAGGAGAAGGAAGAATAGGTTCTGAAAAAGTTCTATTAGTTAAGCCACAAACATACATGAATTTAAGTGGTGAAACTTTAATAGATATATATAAATACTATAAGGTAGATTTGAGCAATATAATAGTAATATATGATGATATTGACTTAGATGTGGGTAAACTAAGAATAAGAAAAAAAGGTAGTGGTGGAACTCATAATGGTATGAGATCGATCGTTAAGTGTTTAGGTTCAACAGAATTTCCAAGGGTTAGAGTTGGAGTATCTAAGCCTATGCCAGGCCAAGATTTAGCAGATTTCGTTCTTTCAAGATTTAGAAAAGAAGAAGTTGATGATTTAGAAAGAGGTCTTGAAAAAGCATATCATGCTGTTGAGACTATAATAAAGGAAGATATAGATTTATCTATGAACAAATATAATGGATAGTGAGGGGGAATTAATATGAATGATGTATTTGTATACCCTTTGCAAAATTCCAAAGAATATAAAGAAGTTATAAACTCTATACAGAAAAACAAAGGCTCATTACTTATTAATGGGCTTTTACCTGTACAAAAACCTCATATTGCATATTCACTATACAAGGACTTATCTAGACAAATGATAATTATAACAAGTAGTGATTTAGAGGCTAAAAAAGTATATGATGATTTAAACTTTTATATTAAGGATAAGGTGGAGTATTTAGGTTTTCAAGATATTTACTTCTACCATTTAGATGCAAAGGATAGAAATGAAGAAGCTAGAAAATTAAAGGTGTTGCTAAAATTGGCTAAAGGTGAGGAAATAATTTTGGTAACATCTATTGAAGCTGCTTTAAAAAAATATATACCTAAAGATGTTCTTTTAGAGAATATATCAACGCATAAGATAGGTGATACTCTAAATGTAGAATTACTAAGTGAGAGATTAGTTGAGTTAGGATATGAAAGAGTTTCTAAGATAGAAGGTTTTGGTCAGTTTAGTATAAGGGGAGGAATAATAGATATATTCTCTCTAGAATACACAAATCCAATTCGTATTGAACTATTTGATGATGAAATAGAATCTATACGAACTTTTGATGTTTTTACGCAAAAATCTATTGAAAAGATACAAGAATTTTCTATAACTCCGTCTAGAGAGTTTATATACCCTAAAAATATAGATGAATTTGTGGCTAGAATGAAAAAAGACGTTAGTAAGCATACAGATGATGATGTTTTACAGAATATAGATAAGATATTTAATAAGACTTACTTTGAAGGAATAGAAAATTATATAGATTATATATATACAGATGAAAATAAGAGTATTTTTAATTATTTAAGTGAAGATGCAATAGTATTTATAAGTGATATAAGCAGACTTAAGGAAAGATGTGAAAATTATATACATACTTTCAAAGAAAATTATAAGGTAAATCTTGAAAGAGGATTGGCACTTAAAAATCAAGGGAAACTTTTATATCATTATTCAGATTTAGAATTTATTGCATCTAATAAAAAGTTTGTAATAAACACTTTACTACCAAAGCCTATAAATGATTTTAATATAAAATCAATTGTAAACTTTGAGGCTAGGGAAATACCAACTTTTAATGCTAAGGTAGATATATTAGTAGAGGAATTAAATAGATTAAAATACAATGGATATAAAATAATTTTAGCTACGAATACTCTTGATAGAGCTAAGAAATTAAATTCAGATTTATTGGATTTAGGGCTTGAATCAACTATCTCAGAAAGTAGGGATATAGAGATAAAATCGTCTCAAATAATAATAATACCAGCTCGTATAAGTAGTGGATTTGAGTATAAATCTATAAAGTATGCAGTTATAACTGATAATGAAATGATAGGTGTACATAAAAGAACATCGTCATCTAAGTCTAAAAAATCTAAAAAAGGTAAAAAAATAGAATCTTTCTTAGAGTTAAGTGTAGGAGATTATGTTGTACACGAGAATAATGGAGTTGGTAGATACACAGGAATAGAGCAAATAACTGTGAATGCCGTAAAAAAAGACTATATGAAGATAGTCTATCAAGGTGGAGACAATTTATATGTACCAATAGACCAAATGGACAAAGTCCAAAAGTATATTGGGGTAGAGGAAGAGAAGGTAAAGCTTAATAAATTAGGAACAAATGAGTGGACTAAGGCAAAAGCTAAGGTTAAAAAAGAAATAGAGGATATGACAAAAGACCTTATAGAGCTATATGCTAAACGTGAAAAAGTAAAAGGTTACAAATTCTCTGAAGACACTCCTTGGCAGCTAGAGTTTGAATCATTATTCCCACATCAAGAAACAGATGACCAACTAAAAGCCATAGAAGATACTAAAAAAGATATGGAATCAGATAAAGTTATGGATAGACTTGTTTGTGGAGACGTTGGGTATGGTAAAACTGAGGTAGCTATAAGAGCTATTTTTAAAGCTTGTATGGAGCAAAAGCAGGTTGCAGTATTAGTTCCAACGACAATACTAGCTCAACAGCATTATAATACTTTTAGGGAGCGTTTTGATAATTACCCAATAAGAGTAGAAGTATTAAGTAGATTTAAAACTCCTAAGCAACAAAAACAAATAATTGAAGATGCTAAAAAAGGTTTGGTGGATGTACTTATAGGTACTCATAGAATAGTTTCTAAGGACATAAACTTACCTAACTTAGGATTAGTTGTTATAGATGAAGAGCAGAGATTTGGAGTAAGACATAAAGAGGCTCTTAAAAAGATAAAATCAACAGTGGATGTATTAACTTTATCAGCAACACCTATACCTAGAACACTACACATGTCGCTAAGTGGAATAAGAGATATGAGTGTTATAGAAGAGCCTCCTCAAGAAAGACATCCTGTAATAACTTATGTTACAGAAGCAAAAGAAAGTGTTATACAAGATGAAATAGAGAGAGAACTAGCAAGAGGAGGTCAAGTATTCTTTGTATATAATAGAGTAGAAAGAATTGAAGAAATGGCTAGTATGATACAACGTTTAGTACCAGATGCTCAAGTAGCCGTAGCTCATGGTAGAATGACTTCTAAAGCTTTAGAAGATATAATATTAGGTTTCTTAAATAAAGATTATAATGTATTGGTTTGTACAACTATAATAGAAACTGGTATGGACATATCTAATGCTAACACTATGATAGTATATGATGCAGATAAGATGGGCCTTGCACAACTTTATCAGTTAAGAGGTAGGGTAGGAAGAAGTTCAAGACAAGGCTATGCTTATCTAATGTATGAAAAGGATAAAGTATTAAGTGAAGTAGCAGAGAAAAGACTTAAAGCTATAAGGGAGTTTACAGAATTTGGTTCTGGGTTTAAAATAGCTATGAGGGACCTTGAAATAAGAGGTGCAGGAAATATACTTGGATCTCAGCAACATGGGCATATGGCTGTAATAGGATATGATTTATACGTCAAGATGTTAAATGAAGCTATTAAAAAGGTTAAAGGTGAGGCTATTATCGAAGAAATAGATGTAGAAATAGATTTAAGTGTAAATGCTTATATACCAGATAGTTATATAAGTGATGAGTTAATGAAAATAGAAATGTATAAAAAAATTGCATCTATAGAAGATAAAGAAGATATGAAGGAAGTAGAAGAGGAATTAGAGGATCGATTCTCTGATATACCTAAATCTGTTAAATGTTTATTAAGAATAGCATATATAAAAACATTGTGTAAAAAGCTAAAGATAGAAAAAGTTAGACAGTTAAAAGATGAAATAATACTTGCTCCAATAACAAGATACAAAACAAGTGAAAAAATAGGGTATAATATAGTGATTGAGTTGGAAGAACTATTAGAAAAGATGTGTAGTATAAAATAAAATTAAATGAGGTGTTCAAATGAAAAAACTAATGTCAGTTGCAGTAGCTATGATGGTAGGGTTATCTGTCACAGCTTGCTCAAACTCGCCTAAAGGTGATGGTACGGTAGCTACAGTTAATGGTCAAAAGATAACTGTTAGTGAATACGAAACAACTCTAGCGTTATACAAGCAATCAGTAGAGGCTATGTATGGAAAAAATGTATGGGACACAGAAGTTGAAAAAGGCGTTAAATATAGAGATAAGTTTAAAGAAAATATCTTAGACCAAATGATAAATGTAGAAGTAGTATATGAACAAGCAAAAAAAGATAATTTACTACCTACTAAAGAAGAAGTAGACAAAAAATATAATGAATTAAAGAAAAATATAGATTCAGATAAAGAGTACAAGAAAGATATGGAAAAAATAGGAGCTAATGATGAGTTCCTAAGAACTCAACAAGAACAAGATTTAGCTGTTCAAAATTATAAAGAACATTTTGATAAGACTATTAAAATATCTGATGAAGAAATGAAAAAGTATTATGAAGACCATAAAAAAGACTACTACAAAGATGAAGTTAAAGCATCACATATATTAGTTTCAACACAAGATAAAAATGGAAAGCCACTTTCTGATGAAAAGAAAAAAGAAGCTAAGAAAAAAGCAGAAGATCTACTTAAGAGAGCTAAATCAGGAGAAGAGTTCTCAGAACTTGCAAAAGAAAATTCTGACGATCCAGGTTCAGCAGCACAAGGTGGAGATTTAGGGTACTTTAGCAAAGGAATGATGGTTCCTGAATTTGAAAAAGCAGCATTTAATCTTAAGCCAGGTGAAATATCAGACATAGTAGAAAGTAGCTTTGGGTACCATATAATAAAAGTTACAGATAAAGTAAATGAACAAACTCCATATAATGATGTAAAAGATTCAATAAAAACTATATTACTTAATGAAAAATTCACTGAACAAGTAACTAAACTTACAAAAGAAGCTAAAATAGAGAAAAATAAAGATGTATTAGACAAAATAAAAATATAAATATAAAGGCTATGCAAATTATGCATAGTCTTTTTTGTATATTTTTCTTATCATTGGTAAAAATAAGCTTAAAGTAATTTATGGAGGGATAAACTAAACATGAGAGCGACAGGAATTGTTAGAAGAATAGATGATTTAGGAAGGGTTGTTATTCCTAAAGAAATAAGAAAAACTTTAAGAATAAGAGAAGGAGATCCTCTAGAAATATTCACAGCTAAAGATGGAGAAGTAATCCTAAAAAAATACTCACCAATTGGAGAGTTAAATGAATTTTCTCAAGAATACACAGAAACTTTAGGAGAAACACTTGGTTTAGGTGTTGTTGTTACAGACTTAGATTCTATAATAGCTGTTTCTAAATTACCTAAAAAAGAATATAAAGAAAAAAGTATAAGTGATGAATTAGAACAATTAATAGAAAATAGAGAAACAAAAACTAGTAAGGATACTAAGCTGATACCTTTACATAAAGATGACAGCATGGATTATAAAAAACAAATTATAATACCTATAATAAGCTCATCAGGTGACTGTATAGGATCAATAGCACTAGTAGCAAAAGAATCAGATGATATGTCAGAAGCTGAAGAAAAAATATTAAAAATAGCAGCAAACTTCTTAGGAAAGCAAGTACAGTAAAAGATATAAAGTCAAAGACCCAAATAAATTTGGGTCTTTTTTATAGGGAATATTAAATTAAATTTTTAAAATGTTGAAAAACTGTAAGTATAAGTAATATCAATTGATTTACATATATATAAAAGTAATTTAGATTAAGATACAAAGTCGTTTGGTTCATCAATAAAGCTAATTATTTAAAGTTATAGTAATATATTGAACATACTATTGAATATATGATATATTAAAGTTTGTTATACAAAAAATATGGAGGTCGTGTTATGAGTAATAACAAGAACAAAGACTCGTTCTTAAAAGGTGCCCTTATACTTGGATTAGCAGGTATAATTGTAAAGATAATGGGGGCATTCTTCAGAATACCTCTTGGAAACCTAATTGGGGCAGAGGGGATGGGATATTATCAAGCTGCATATCCTGTTTACACTTTATTTTTAACACTAGCAACAGCAGGATTTCCAACTGCACTTGCAAAGTTAGTATCAGAAAAGAACGCAATTGGAGACCATAAGGGTGCTCATAAAATATTTAAAGTGTCATATACAGTTTTATTTATAACTGGTTTAGTGGCATTCTGTATATTCTTCTTTGGAGCAGATTACATAGTAAATGACATAATGGAAAATCCAGGTGCATACTACGCTATGATGGCTATATCACCAGCGCTTTTATTCGTACCAATGATGTCATCTTATAGAGGATATTTCCAAGGTAAAAGAGAAATGACAAAGATAGCTATATCTCAAATCCTTGAGCAGTTCTTCAGAGTTATATTAGGGTTAGGATTAGCTTACTATCTAATGAATAATTATGGTCCAAAACTAGGAGCTGCAGGGGCTATAATGGGGGCTACAATAGGTGCAGTAGCATCTATAGGTTATTTAATACTAGTTTATTTAGGACAAAGAAAACAACGTAAATATGAGAATGAAGCTAGTGCTCATTTCAAAGACGAATCAGTGTCTAGGATAATGAAAAATCTTCTAGTAGTAGCTATACCTATAACAATAGGTGCATCTGTTATGCCTTTAGTAAATATGATAGATAATGTAATAGTTATTAGAAGACTTACAGAAGCAGGATATACTCCTGGTCAAGCATTAGCGTTATTTGGGCAATTAACAGGATTAGCTATGTCTATAATCAACTTACCATCAGTTGTTACAATATCTATGAGTATGAGTTTAGTTCCATCTATATCAGAATCATATGCTGTTAACAACAAAATTAAGGCAAGAAAAGATACAAAGACAGCTATAAAAGTAACTTTACTAATAGTTTTACCAGCAGCATTTGGTATTGCATCATTAGCAGGTCCAATAATGCATTTATTATATCCTAAAGAGCCAGCATACGTAGGAACTATATTATTAGTACTTACACCATGTATAATATTCTTAGGATTAATACAAACAATGAATGGTATACTTCAAGGTATGGGTAAACCAATGGTACCTGTAATAGCTTTATTAATAGGTATGCTATTTAAGGTAGTAATAAGTTATACATTAACAGGTATATATGAAATAAATGTATTAGGTTCAGCTCTAGGTACAGTTACTGCATATCTAGTAGCAGCGCTAATCGAAATCATTTACATAAGAAAAGTGATGAAAGTAAAATTCTCACCAAGTGAATTTATTATAAAACCACTAATAACAGTTATAAGTATGTTTATAGTTGTTAAGTTAAGTTATGGATTCTTATTTGGAATATTAGGTAATACATTATCTACTGTAATCTCAATATGTATAGGTGCTGTCATCTATGGATTAGTACTTATATTTATAGGTGGAATTAAGAAAGAAGAATTATTAACTATTCCAAAAGGTGATAAACTTTATAGAATACTTAAAAAATTTAATCTTATGAAATAGAAAAACACTACTATAGAACATCATATGTTAAAATAATTATAGTTGTTGTTAAATATAGTCAAAAAATTATGCCTAATACTAATAAGAATTAGGCATAATTTCCTTAAAATTAAATAAAAAGGCAGATTCATGAACATAATATTTATGAATTAGATAGTACATATTTATAAGATAACTAACAATTGAAATAAATTAAGAGGAGTGGTATTATGGGTAAGATAAGTATTGTAGGACTTGGCCCTGGAGATTATTCTTTAATTAGTCAGGGAGCATTAGAAGCCTTACAGTCAGCTCAAAAGATATTCTTACGAACAGAGAAACATCCAACAGTGGACAAGCTAAAAGAATCTATAAAATATACTTCTCTAGATTATTTTTATGAAAAAGAAGAAAACTTTGAAGACGTATATACAAAGATTTCAGAATTTATAATAGAAACATCTAAAGAAGGGGACTTAGTATATGCTGTCCCAGGGCATCCAAGAGTTGCAGAAAAGTCTGTAGGTATAATAGAATCTATGGCAAGAGAAAAGGGCATAGAAGTAGAAACAATTGCATCTATGAGTTTTGTAGACGCTATGTTTAACTACTTAGCAGTTGACCCTGCAGATGGATTTAAGTTGATAGATGCATTTGAGATACAAAATTCCTATATAGATACAAATACTGCAATGATAATAACTCAAATATATGATAGCTTTATAGCTTCAAATATTAAGTTACAATTAATGGAGTATTATGATTATGATCAAGAAGTATGTATAGTAAGTGGTGCAGGTGTCAAAAATCTAGAAAGTAAGAAATATGTACCTTTATTCGAGCTAGATAGAATGGAAAATAAATTCGATTATTTAACGAGTTTATATATACCAAAAAGCTCTAAAAAAGTGTATAATACAGTAAATGACTTATATCAAATAATGGAAACTTTAAGAGGTCCAGGTGGTTGTGACTGGGATAAAAAGCAGACTCATGAATCATTAAAAAAATATGTCATAGAAGAAGCGTACGAGCTTTGTCAAGCTATAGATAACGATGATATAGATGAAATGATAGAAGAGCTAGGAGATATCCTTTTACAAGTTATATTCCACTGTCAAATAGGACAAGAAGAAGGATTATTTGATTTAAAAGAAGTTGTAGCTGGTATATGCGAAAAACTTATACATAGACATCCTCATGTTTTCAAAAATGAAGATATTGATATGAATACATTTGATAAAACATGGGAAGAGTTAAAAAAAGAAGAAAAAGGTGAAGACACCGTAACAGAAGGATTAAAAAGAATACCTAAATATTTACCTGCTCTTACAAAGGCTGAAAAAATACAATATAAAGCAGCTTTAGTAGGATTCGACTGGGATAATATTGATGATGTATTAAAAAAAGTTGAGGAAGAATATAAAGAATTACTTGACGAACACAAACAAGGAAATATAAAATACATAAAGGAAGAACTAGGAGATTTATTATTCTCAATAGTAAATTTATCCAGATTTTTAGGTATAAATCCAGAAGAAGCATTAAACCTTACAAGTCAAAAATTTATAAATAGATTTGAATTTGTTGAGGAAGGCTCAAGAAAATTAAACAAAAAATTAGAAGATATGAGCCTTGAAGAAATGGACAATCTTTGGAATGAAGCAAAAGCTAATAAGTTATAATTTTTAGCTAAAAACTAGAATTTAAAAATAAGAATTCTATTATTATATAAATTTTTTAGGAGGTAAGTATCGTGAATAAAGCTGAATTAGTTGCAAAAATGGCAGAAAAGAGTGAATTAACTAAGAAGGAAGCAGAAGCAGCATTAAACGCTTTTATGAAATCAGTAGAAGAAGCATTAGTAGGTGGAGAAAAAGTTCAATTAGTAGGATTTGGAACATTCGAAACTAGAGAGAGAGCTGCTAGACAAGGAAGAAACCCAAGAAACCCAGAAGAAGTTATAGAAATACCAGCTTCTAAAGCTCCAGTATTCAAGGCTGGAAAAGGTCTTAAAGATATAATAAATGGATAATTATTAAATTAAAAAGTGTGGAATTTTATACCACACTTTTTCTATATACTAATATAAATATAATTTTTTAAGGAAGTGAACTTAGATAATGAGATTAGATAAATTTTTAAAAGTGTCTAGAATAATAAAGAGAAGAACAGTAGCTAAAGAGGCTTGTGATAAGGGGATAGTTACTATAAATGGGAAAGTTGCAAAATCTTCATCAGAAGTAAATGTAGGGGATTTATTAGAAATAACTTTTGGAGAAAAAGTTATGAAGGTAAAGATAAATGAAATAAGAGAGCATGTATTAAAAAATGATGCAAAAGAAATGTATGAAATAGTAGAATAAAAATAGGATATCCTCAGTATATTTATAGTAGTATTAATTGAAAATTTACTGGGGGGGTACTATGGAACATAATATAACCTTAAAGGATAGGAGCAATTTAATTGTTTCTGGTGTAGAGCACATCTACTCCTTTAGCGATAAAAAGGTAGAAGTTAAAACAAGCGCAGGTGAAATGGTAATAGAAGGTGAAAACCTAGATATGAGTAAGCTGAGCATAGACGAGAAAGTTATAAATGTAGATGGAACCATAAATGCTATAATTTACTCCAAGGAAAGAAAAACACAAGAAAGCTTTTTTAAGAAGGTGTTTAAGTAGATGACTCCGTTTACTCAAGATGCTAGTTATTTTTTTGCAACTATTTACGGTGGGATAGTTGTAGGCGTATTATTTGATATTTATAGAGTTATAAAATCAAATTTTAAATTTATAAAATACTGCTCTTTAGTTTTTGATGCATTATTTTGGATTTTAACTACAATAACAGTTTTTATAACCGTAAATGCAATAGAATCTTTTGAACTGAGATATTATCATTTTTTAGCCTTATTTATTGGTTTTATTTTATATTACAACACCATAAGCAAATTTGTTTTAGCAATAATGAATAAAGTATTATATATTTTAACAGCATTAATCAAAAATACCACAAAGTACATAGTCAGTATTTTGAAGAATTTGTATTACGTTATGATATACACACTACACTTTTTATTTGATATGATATTTTATATACCTAATATGATTGTACTTATAAATAGGGGAGTGAAGAGAAAAACATTAGGTAAGATAAAAATAAGAAAAAAGGTGTAGGTTAATATGAACTTAAGAAAAAAATTTTCGAGCCAGTTTATAGTATTAACATTATTTTTAGGTGTCATAATAGTAGGCATGATGAGTGGATTTATATTTCAACTAAAAAAGTATAAGGAATATAAAGAAGAAATTTATAGTCTCAATGAGCAAATAAAAGAGACTAGGCTAGAAATAAAAGAGGCTGAAAAAGCAAAGAGTAATAACGACCTAGAGACTATGGCTAGAGAACGCTTAAATATGGTTAAGCCAGGGGAAATCATATATATTGATATAAAAGAAGGTAACTAAGTTACCTTCTTTTTAGATGATAAATATTTAAGGTATGTGAATGCATGTAAATATGAGATAATTAACATATATAGTTAAAAAATTAGTTGTACCTTATTATTGAACAAAAAAGACAAAGGAGATATACCAATGAAGATAGGAGCAATTGATATTGGAACAAACTCAATGAGACTTTTAGTGGCTGATTATATAAATGGCAAGATAGAAAATAGAAAAAAATTTATAAATACTACACGAATAGGACAAGGTGTAGATAAAGAAGGATATATAAATAAAGAAGCGATAGATAGAAATATAAAAGCACTAGAAACATTCTCTGATATATGTAAAGAAGAAGGTTGTGAAAAAATATATGCAATGGGAACTTCTGCATTAAGAGACAGCAAGAATAAAAATGAATTTATAGACTTAGCCAAAGAAAAAACAGGCATAGATATAGAAATAATAAGTGGCGTAGAAGAGTCAAATTTAGGATTTAAGGGTGTGTTAGAAGGTCTAAATGAAAAAGATAATATATTAGTAATAGATATTGGTGGAGGATCAACAGAGTTTATAATTGGAAACCGAAAAGGAATAAGTTTTGCTAAAAGTGAAAATGTAGGAGCCTTAAGGATGACAGAAAAATTTTTAAAAAAAGATCCAATAGATAACAAAGAATTTGAAGATATGGAAGTTTTCATAGAAAATACATTAAAAGATACATTAGAGTATATAAAAAGTTGCAATATAAGTTATCTTGTAGGCATAGGCGGAACTATAACATCTTTATCAGCAATTAACCAGGAATTAGAAGTCTATTCTATGGAAAAAATACACAATAGTGAAATATGCAAAAAAGATATAGATATAGTTCTACAAAGTTTAAAGAATATGACACTAAATGATAAAAAAAGATTAAAAGGATTACAGCCTAAAAGAGCAGATATTATAACTGCTGGTGTAAAAATACTAGATAAAATAATGGAAAAACTAGAAAGTCAAAAAATAATTGTAAGTGAATACGATAATTTGGAAGGATTAATCTGTCAAAAATCAAAAAATATGTCTTAATGTTTTTATTATAGAGAACTCATTATGACAAAAACATTACCCCCCTCTTTGTTACAATCTCATTATAAACAAAAGAGGGGGATTTTTTTATGGAGAAGAGTTCAGTAAAATTAAAAGATAAAACTATTAAAATTAATTATAGAAAATTTAATAGATATATGGAATTAAACACAATTGTATTTATATTAATGGCATTTTTGCTAAGTAGGACTATTTTGATGGATACTATAGCACCTCTGGGATTAGCATTTTTCATATATGTATCTAAGATAGAAAAATATAGACTTCCTGCTTTTATGGCAACGTTGTTGGGAATAATTTTATCCGGAAACACTATGCCTTATATTTTGAAGTATATCCTATGCTTAATTATATATATGTCAATAAACAAGAAAATTAAAGGTGTTAATTCAACCTGGAAGATAGCTCTTTTGGGAACTTTTATTATATTACCTATATCTATTGGACAAGCTCTTTTATCTAATAGATATGTATATGATATTTTTATAGCAATTATGGAATCATCTATAGTATTTATCGGAATATATATATTTTCTTATGGTATTGATTTGCTGAGTAATTCTAATAAGAAAATAACTATGAATGTAGAAGAAATTATATCTTTAAGTATAATAGTTACTTTAAGTATTATGGGAATAGGAGATATGTATATCTTAGGGGTGTCTTTAAAAACAGTCTTGTCTACAATACTTATTCTTATGGCATCTATTATTGGAGGTGCAGCTATGGGAGCTACTTCTGGGGTTATAGTTGGAATAGCATTTATGATAAGTGATATAACTAGTGCTATATATATGGGAGTGTTCTCTGTATCGGGACTAATAAGTGGGGCTTTTAACAAATTAAACAAATATATTTGTATAATAGGGTATATATTATCTTGGTTTATGATATATGGCTATAGTCTAGGTGTTGGATTGGATATTCAACAAATGAGGGATATGTTAATAGGGTGCTTAATAGTATTATTATTACCAAAGAAAGCTTTTGATAGAATAGAAAATAGGATAAGAGTTAATGTGAACTCTAATGAAGTAGTTAATGACTATATAGATAGAATGAAAAGCTTAACTAATAATAGACTATTGAATATGAGCAAAGCTTATGATAGTATAGCAGATACTTTTGATAAGATTAGAGAAAAAGAAAAAGTTGTAGATCAAAAGGATATAGCAAGTATAATAGATATGATTTATATTGATCAGTGTAAAAACTGTGGAATGAAAAGAAGATGCTGGGACTTAAAATTTAATTATACATATACTCTTATGAATGAGATATTACAAAGCATAGAGGAAGAAGGAGAGCTTAAAATAGACAGCGTACCAGAAGATTTTGTAAAAGAGTGTATAACTCCAGAGGGAGTAATTAAAACAATAAATAATTATTATAAATTATTTTTAGTAGATTATAACTGGACAGTAAGATTTTCAGAAAGTAGAAAATTAATAGCAAACCAAATAAGAAGTATATCAAAATCTATGAAGTCTATATCCTATGATTTAGAAAATAATATTGTGCTAGACTTAGAGAAAGAAAATGATTTAAAAGATGAATTAGAAAGAAACTGCATTTCAGTAAACAAGATAAATTATATAACAAAGAGTGATGATGACTTTGAAATAGTAATAAATAAAGATAACTGCATAGATGGATGTCTATGCGATAAAAAGCTAACAAATATTATATCTGATTATATGGGAACTAGTGTATCTGCTCAAAAGGTTGGATGTAGATCTTTAGGTCAAGAATGTAAAATAACTTTTAGTAGAAGTCAAAAATATAAAGCTATAACTGAAGTGATATCAATGTCAAAAGATGGACATATATTGTGTGGGGATAATTATACACATATGGAGATAAGAGATAGTAAATATATGATGGCCATAAGCGATGGAATGGGTAAAGGTCGAAAAGCATATGAAGAATCATCTATAACTATAGATATATTAGAAAAAATGATGGATGCGAAAATTGAAGATGAAATAGTTATCAACACAATTAATAACATGTTATTATTAAAATCGTCAGATGAGATGTTCTCTACATTAGATTTAGGAATAGTTGATTTAAAAAGAGGAATACTAGAAACTATAAAGATGGGGGCATGCCCTACATATATAATGAGAGATAATAAAGATATAGATTTAATATCCTCATCATCATTACCAGTGGGGATTTTATGTGATATAAACTTAGATAGAAAGACAACAAAGGTTAAAGATGGTGATTATATAATTATGGTATCTGATGGAATATTAGATGCTGGTAAGAATAACAATATGGGTGATAACTGGTTAATATACTTCATAAAAGATATGCAAACTACCAATCCAAAAGAGATAGCTAATTTAATACTAGACAAATCTCTTGAAATGCAAGGTGAAACTATAGAGGATGATATGACAGTATTAGTTACTAAGATATATAAAAATTAACTTATCAACATATTGTTAATAATATGTTATTAAAATGTGGATAAGTTTAGAGTTGAGTAATATTAGCCTATATATATTGAAAACACAAAGTTCGACAAAGTAAAACAATAAATAAAAAAATATTTTTTTGATGCAATGAAATTGTATACAAATAAACTAAAAGTATTTATTAACAATATAAGTGAATAACCTACAAAAACTTGTTGATAAGTATTAAATAATTGTTAATAAGTATGTTAAAAGTCAAAATTAAAAAAATTCCAATAGAATAAGAATATTGGAAAAACTAAATATTTGTCGTAATATAGATTGTTAATATGTTGATAAGTATGTGGATAAAGTGTTTATGTATAAATATTTAAAATGGTAATAGTTGAATAATAAGGAACAAAAAAGCCATCCTATAAGTAAGTAGATTTTATTGAAAGGATGGCTTTTTATGAGCAATAAAATATATTATAAAGCAATTATGATTTTGTCTATATCTGTTTTTTGTATAGGAGCTATGCCAGAAATATCTTATGGTAATGATTTTTTGCATAATAAAAGTATTATAGCAATAGACAATCAAGAAGAGACTAAACAAGAAAATAAGAAACATATTGACTATAATAAGATGTGTTGGAATCTACAAGCATTATATAAAAATGATGCTGAATGGGAAAAAGATTTAAAAAAATTTACAAAAGATATAAAGGAATTAAAAAATTATACAGGTAAAATTACCAAGTCTAAGACTCATTTGGATTTTGCACTAGAAATAAAAGAAAGATTAGATATAAAATTAAATAAGCTTGGAGGATATGTAAAATTAAAAAAGGATATAAGTAAAAATTCGTATAAATACTTAGCAATGGATGAAAAATTAGATAATGTATATAGAGACTATAGAATGGTATGTTCAGGTTTAGAATTAGAGGTTCTGAAATTATCAGATAAAGAATTTAAAGAAATCTCATCTAGTAAGAAAATAAAAAGTAAATATAATAGATATTTGTCAAGCATAAGAAGTTCTAAAGATTATTATCTAGATCAAACTTCAGAAAACATACTTGCAGATGTATCGAAAATAACATCATTACCAGGATATATATATGAACTCTTTAGAAATATGGATAAAAAAACAAATTTAAATCCATCTGAGTATAGTCAAGCTTTAGAATCTTTTGATAGAAATGAAAGAAAATCAGCTTACCAAAATGAATTTGTATCTTATAATGACAATATAAATACTTTAGCAGGGCTATTAGTAGGACAAGTAAATAAGAATATATTTTATTCCACTCAAAGAGGATATGAGTCTTCTTTAGATATGTACTTAAAAAGTGATGGGGTAAACACCAAAGTATATGATAGATTAATCGAAACTGTGAGTGATAATACATCTAGCTTGCATAAATATATATCCTTAAGAAAAAAGGCTCTTAATTTAGATAAAGTATATTATTATGATATGTTTGTTCCGATAGTAGATAGTGTTGATAATAGTATAGGATATGAAAAAGCACAAGGAATTATATATTCAGCATTAGCACCTTTAGGTAAAGAATATAGTGATATAGTATATAAAGCTTTTAATGAAAGATGGATTGATGTATATTCGAAAGATGAAAAAGTAAGTGGTGCATATTGTTTATCTGTTTATGATGCTCATCCATATATATTATTAAATTATGGAAGCAATTTAAGTTCAGTATCTACATTAGCTCATGAACTTGGGCATGGAGTATACTCTTATATGAGTGCCAAAAATCAAAATTATTATAATTCAAATCCATCTATATTCACTCATGAGGTAGCATCAACAACTAATGAAGCTTTATTGTATGAAGTGTTAATAAAGAATGCTACAAATGATAAAGAAAAGGCATATTATATAACTCAATACTTAGACTTAATAAAAGATACAGTATTTATTCAGACTATGTATGCTGAGTTTGAAAAAATTATACATGAGATGATGGAAAATGGAGAAGTTTTAAATACACTAGTATTAGATGATACTTGGGGAAAATTACTTCAAAAATATTATGGTAAAGATTATGAATTAGATCAATTAGCAAAAGTAGGATGGTCTAGAATACCGCACTTCTATAATAGTTTTTATGTATATAAGTATGCTACAGGATGTAGTGCAGGTGTTGCATTTGCACAAGATATCTTAAAAAATGGTTCAGATAATTATATTAGTTTTCTAAAAAAAGGAAGTTCAGATTCCCCTACAAATCTTCTGAAAAAAGCAGGAGTAGATTTAACGAGTACACAACCTATAGAAAATACAATAAATAAATTTGATGAATTAGTTAAAGAGTTAGAAACGATTATAGTTAAATAATATAGGTTATTAGTAATATAACTATATAAAAAGTCCTATTTTTGCTAAGTAGGACTTTTTATATAGGATTGATTATTAATGGAAGGAAAGTCATATATAAGAATATAAAATGATTTTTTAAGCTATCAAAAGCATATTTAATATGATTAATACAATATGGATATAATTGAAGCAAAAAAGTAATTTTAAAAGATACTTATAAATATGGTATAATAGCAGCTAAGTATATAGAAGAGAGATTTTAAAGAATAATTTGTGGAGTACATTAACTCAATTATAGAGAGTATAATAAATAATTTATTTGAGGTGGAATAAATGGCAAAAAATCAAAAGAAAAAAAATAAAATTATAGCAATATCAGTAGTAGTAGTACTTGTTGCTACTAGCATGACGACACTATTTGGATTATTAGCAGCTATGATGTAAGAAACTAACCCTTTGGTTAGTTTTTTATTTTAAAGAAATTAAATTAGGTTCTATATAAAATATTAATTTATAAGATTTGTATTAGACATTAAAAAAATATATCTTTATATTAATTTATCATCTAATAAATTAAGTAAAATTTATTTAAAATATAACATACTAGTATGTGTAGGGTTATTATAATACACTAAATAATAAAAAGTGATACACATGTTTACTAATTAACAAATATAATATATAATTTTTCTTAGTAAAACTAACTAAGGAGATGGAGTATATTATGGATAGAAATTTAGCGCTAGAACTTGTTAGGGTAACGGAATCAGCTGCATTAGTATCTTCTAAATTCATGGGTAAAGGAGATAAAAATGGAGCAGATGGAGCAGCAGTAGAGGCTATGAGGAGAGCTTTTGAATCAATAAAAATAGATGGTGAAGTTGTTATAGGTGAAGGTGAACTAGACGAAGCACCAATGCTTTATATTGGGGAAAAAGTTGGTATGAGAACGAAGGGGAGTATGGAAGTTGATATAGCAGTAGATCCACTAGATGGGACTACATTAATAGCTAAAGGACTTCCAAATGCTATATCAGTAATAGCCATGGGAGCTAAGGGAAGTTTATTAAATGCACCAGATACTTATATGAAAAAAATAATAGTAGGGCCAAAGGCAAAAGGAAGTATAGATTTAAATAAATCTCATGAAGAAAATATAAAAAATGTTGCTAAAGCTTTAGGTAAAAAAACAACTCAAATGACTATAATAGTTCAAGATAGAGAAAGACATAATGATATAATAGAAGCTGCAAGAAAACTAGGGGCTAGAATAAAAATGTTTGGAGATGGAGATGTAGCAGCTGCTATAGCTACTTGCTTCGAAGAAACAGGAATAGATATGCTTATGGGAATAGGTGGAGGACCAGAAGGTGTAATAACTGCTGCTGCCATAAAATGTATGGGAGGAGATATGGAAGGCCAAATATATCCTTTAAGTGAACAAGAGAGAGAAAGATGTCATGAAATGGGATTTTCTGATGAGGACTTACAAAAAGTTTTAACTATTGATGACTTAGCAAAAGGAGATGAATTATTCTTTGCTGCTACAGGAATTACAGAAGGTGATTTATTAAAGGGAGTAATACAAATAGGGAACAATAGGGCTAAGACACAATCTGTAGTTATGAGAGCAAAAACTGGGACTATAAGGTTTGTTGATGCAATACATAATTTAGATAAAAATGATATATTAGTAGATTTAATGAAAAAATATAATATGGAATAGAAGTATAATAAATATAGGTTTATTGTCTGAATAAGCCTATATTTTTTTATCGAGGAAATATAAATATACATAAATAGTTTAAAGTTTTTAAAAATAGTATAATATATAGTATATAGAATAATTATTATATATAGCTATGTTTGTATGTTGACCAGTATAGAAGATAAGTGATATTATAAAAATTAATTATAAGTAAATCTTTTCTTTTTCACACCTTTAAATCCCATAGATTAAATGGAAGATATAATAAAGAGATATAGATGAGGAGGATTCTTTTGAATATAGATAACATAAAAGTATCTGAATTAGACGATAAGACTCTACTTCAGTTAAAAGAGATAGCAAAAGAAATAGGCATAAAGTCTATAAGCAAGTATAAAAAGAATGAATTAATAGATATAATAAAAGAAAGTTTAGAAAAAGACAGTGTAGAGAAAGAACAGAAAGTTAAACAAATAGAAGTTAAAGAAGAGAGAAATAGTCAACAAAGAAACGAAGAAAATAGAAATAATCGTAATACAGAAAACAGAAATCATAGAAATAATACGGAAAATAATCATAGAAATCATATAGAAAATAACAATACTAGAAATAATAAAGGATACTATACTCAAAAGGTAGTAGATGAATCTAAAATAATAGATGAATTTAATACATCAAAAGATGATGAGGTAGTAGGAGTTCTTGAAATACTTCCAGATGGGTTTGGATTCTTAAGAGGGTCAAATTACCTATCTACAGAAGGAGATGTTTATGTATCGCCTTCTCAAATAAGAAGATTTAATATGAAAACTGGAGATAAGATAAAAGGAATAACTAGACACCCTAAAACAGGAGAAAAGTTCAGGGCTCTTTTATATGTTCAAAAAATAAATGACGAGAAGCCTGAAACAGCGATACAAAGAAAGGCCTTTGAATTATTAACTCCAATATACCCAGAAGAAAGACTTACATTAGAAAGACATCAACATGATATAGCTACCAGATTAATAGATTTAATATCTCCGATAGGAAAGGGTCAAAGAGGATTAATAGTTGCACCTCCTAAAGCAGGTAAGACAAGCTTATTAAAAAATGTAGCAAATAGTATAGCTAAAAATCATCCTAATGTAGAACTTATAGTACTTCTTATAGATGAAAGACCAGAAGAAGTTACTGATATGAGAGAATCTATTAATGGAGATGTTATATACTCAACATTTGACCAAGTATCTAGCCACCATGTTAAAGTCGCTGAAATGGTATTAAATAGAGCACAAAGACTAGTTGAACATGGAAAGGATGTAGTTATATTATTAGATAGTATAACTAGACTTGCGAGAGCTTATAATTTAACAATATCTCCAACAGGAAGAACTTTATCTGGAGGACTTGATCCAGGAGCATTACATGGGCCTAAGAAATTCTTTGGTGCAGCTAGAAATATAAGACAAGGTGGTTCGTTAACTATACTTGCGACTGCTTTAGTAGAAACAGGTTCTAGAATGGATGATGTAATATTTGAAGAATTCAAAGGAACTGGAAATATGGAGCTTAACTTAGACAGAAAGTTAGCTGAAAAGAGAATATTCCCAGCTGTAGATATATACAAGTCAGGAACAAGAAGAGAAGATCTATTACTTACAGAAGAAGAGAAGTCAGCTTTATATAAATTAAGAAGAGAAATGAGTAATAATTCTGTATTAGAGGTTACAGATAAAGTTATAGAATTATTAAAAAGAACAAAGAATAATGAAGAGTTTATCAAATCGATAAAAGGAATTTAATCTAAAGAAAAACTGCTTGTACCAATAAAAAACTTATGTTATAATGGTGTAGTTGATAATGCAAAACGAAAAAATTAATATAGTTAATTTATAAAATTTGAGAAGAGGTGAATATGATGCAAAAAGATATACAACCAAAATACGAAGCTGTAGAAGTACGTTGTGCTTGTGGGAACACTTTCAAAGCTGGTTCTGTTAAGGACGAGATAAAAATAGAAATATGTTCTGAGTGCCATCCTTTCTATACTGGAAAGCAAAAGAATATAGAAGCAGGTGGAAGAATAGACAAGTTCAAGAAGAGATTCAAAATGGACTAATCTTTACAAAAATGGAGTTGGGCAGCCAACTCCTATTTTAATGTAATCTAACAATCATAGGGGGTACGAAATATGTATAGACCTGTAAATCACGGGTATATAGAGGTTGTCATAGGACCTATGTACAGTGGTAAAAGTGAAGAGCTTATAAGAAGATTGAGAAGAGCTAAAATAGCAAAACAAAATGTAGTAGTATTTAAGCCTCAAATAGATAATAGATATAGTAAAGAGGATGTTGTTTCACATAATGGAGACAGTATAAATGCAATACCTATAAGTAATGCAAGAGAGATATATAATCATATAGATAATAAGACTCAGGTGGTAGGAATTGATGAAGTTCAGTTCTTTGATGAAGAAATAGTTGAAATAGCTATGAACTTAGCAGATAAAGGTATAAGAGTTATTGCTGCTGGTCTTGATATGGACTTTAAAGGAGAGCCTTTTGGACCAACACCAAAGTTATTAGCTGTTGCAGAATTTGTTGATAAGATACAAGCTATATGTTCAGTATGTGGACAGCCAGCTAATAGATCTCAAAGATTAATAAATGGAGAACCTGCAAGATATGATGACCCTATAATACAAGTAGGGGCTGTTGAAACTTATGAAGCTAGATGCAGAAAATGTCATGTGGTTTATAAAGATAAAAAATAATTGAAAGTAAAGGGAGTTTCTTAAAATGATGTTAATCACCAAGGAATGCTCCCTTTTATAATATAAAAAGTCTATTTTAATACATACTCTTATATTATAATAAAGAAATAAGTAAAGTATAAAATAAAGAGGTGAATTAATGAAGAAGCAATCTGTAGGTGGTCAGGCTGTAATCGAAGGGGTTATGATGCAGTCTAAAGAAAAAAGAGCCGTTGCAGTGAGGAAAAGCAATGGGGAGATTGTTGTAAAGAAAAATAGAGTAAAAAGTTGGATAAAAGATAAGAATATAGATAAAATACCATTTTTAAGAGGTTCATTTGTATTAATCGAGACAATGGTAGAAGGTATTAAAAGTTTAAACTTCTCATCAGAATTTTTTTTAGATGAAGAAGAAGAGGATGCTTTTGACAGGTTTTTCAAGAGTATATTTAAAGATAAAGCTAATGATGTGATGATAGGTTTGACTATGATAATATCTATTATTTTATCAATAGGATTATTTGTACTAATTCCTACTGTAGTAGGAGGTTTGTTTTCAAAATATATACAAAGCGATTTCGTATTAAACCTAATAGAAGGCTTTGCTAGAATAGCTATTTTATTTATATACATAGTAGGAATATCTAAGAGTAAAGATATAGAAAGGGTATTTCAATATCATGGTGCCGAGCATAAATCTATATACTGCTATGAAAGTGGAGAAGAGCTTACAGTAGAAAATGCTAGAAAATTTACTAGACTACACCCGAGGTGTGGGACTAACTTTTTATTTATAGTTATGTTTACGTCTATTATACTATTCTCTTTCTTTGGATGGCCTAATCCCATATTAAGAGTGGTTATGAGAATAATATGTATTCCTGTGGTTGCTGGAATATCTTATGAAATAATAAGATTTCTTGGGAAATATAATAATAGTCTTACTAAAATTGTCGCATATCCAGGAATGTTTTTACAAAACTTTACAACTAAAGAACCTGATGATGAGCAATTAGAAGTAGCACTAACAGCATTAAAAGCTGTAATAGAAGAAAAATAAAGGTGATAATATGACAATAAGAGACATACTTATAAAGTATATGGAGGAATTAAAAGAAATAAGTGACACTCCAAGATTAGACACGGAAATTATTTTACAAAAAGTACTTGGAGATGTGGATAGAATTTATATCCATTTAAACTTAAATAAAGAATTAACTAAAGAACAATATAAAATGTTTTTAAGTTTAATATCAGAAAGGATAAATGGAAGACCGATAGCTTATATAGTAGGTAATAGAGAATTTATGGGACTTGATTTCTTTGTAAAAGAAGGTGTTTTAATACCTAGACCTGATACAGAACCTTTAGTGGAAGAAATTATTGAACTTTGTAAGGATAAAGAAGTTAATATAGTGGATATAGGAACAGGTTCAGGGGCTATAACTGTAAGTCTAGCTAAGTATATAGAAAAATCTAAAGTTGTATCTTTAGATATATCGGATATACCTTTAGAAGTGGGAAAAATAAATGCAATAAACAATGGTGTAGATGATAAGGTCGTATTTAAGAAATCAGATTTATTTTCAGCTATTGAAAATATAGAAACTAAATTTGATGTTATAGTTTCAAATCCACCATATATACCTAAAAGGGACATAGAAACACTTCATACGCAAGTTAAAGATTATGAGCCATACAATGCCTTAGAAGGTGGAGAAGATGGACTTGATTTCTATAGAGATATAACCAAACAATCAGTAAGATATATTAAAGAAAATGGAATATTGGCATATGAAGTTGGGCATGATCAAGCAGAAGATGTAAAGCGAATTATGGAAGCTAATGGATACACAAATATATATACAAAGAAGGATATACAAGGTATTGATAGAGTTGTTATAGGCTATAAACTATGATATAATGAAAAATTGATATGTTACAATAAACGAGGTGAAAAAGGATGCTAAAAAAATTAGATGTATTAGAAGATAAATACAAAGATTTAACAGAAAAAATAAGTGATCCGGAAATAATAAATGATCAAAAAACTTGGCAAAAGTACATGAAAGAACATTCTGACTTAGAGCCAATAGTAATGAAGTATAGAGAATATAAAAATGTTTTAACTAGTATAGCTGATTCAAAGGAAATACTACAAGAAGAATCAGATGAAGAGTTAAGAGACCTAGCTAAGATGGAATTATCTGAGTTAGAAGAGCAAGTAGAACCTCTAGAAGCGGAATTAAAGATATTATTATTACCAAAGGACCCTAACGATGAAAAGAACGTAATCGTTGAGATAAGAGGAGGAGCTGGTGGAGATGAAGCAGCTCTATTCGCAGGGGACCTATTCAGAATGTATTCAAGATACGCTGAAAGAAGAAGATGGAAAATGGAATTATTAAGTGCAAGTGATACTGGTGTTGGTGGATATAAAGAGGTATCATTCTTAATAAAAGGTAAGGGAGCTTACTCAAGACTTAAATATGAGTCAGGAGTTCATAGAGTTCAAAGAATACCATCTACTGAATCAGGAGGAAGAATCCATACATCTACTGCAACAGTTGCAGTTTTACCAGAAGTTGAAACAGTAGAAGTAAACATAAACCCAAATGACTTAAGAATAGATGTTTTCCGTTCTTCAGGAAATGGTGGGCAAAGTGTTAACACTACTGACTCTGCGGTAAGAATAACTCACATACCTACAGGAGAGGTAGTATCTTGTCAGGATGGTAAATCACAGTTAAAAAATAAAGAACAAGCATTAAAAATACTAGTAGCAAGACTTAATGATAAAGCTATAGCTGAGCAAAACAAAGATATAGCAGCGGAAAGAAAGAGTCAGGTTGGTACTGGAGATAGATCTGAAAGAATAAGAACTTACAACTTCCCTCAAGGAAGAGTTAGTGATCATAGAATAAACTTAACATTATATAAGTTAGATTCATTCTTAGATGGAGATATAGATGAAATGATAGATGCTTTAATAACTGTAGATCAAACTGAGAAAATGGCATCACTATAATTTGATTAAATCTAATCCTTCTATTAATCCCTATTAATTTAGGGATTTTTATATAACATGAATAAATATGTTCCTTCTTTAAGTATACATTAGTATATAAAATTTAAAGGAGGAGCATATGATACTTAAAATAACATTAATAGGACTTTTAGCAGGTGTAATAGGAACTGGTATGGGTGGTGTTATATCCGCAGTTTTCAAGAAAAATGTGGACAAATATCTTAGTTTTTTTATGGGGATATCTGGAGGCATAATGTTAGCTGTAGTAGTTTTCGATTTGATGAATGAGTCAATGGAGGAAATGGGAATAGCATATACTTCCTTATTTGTATTAATTGGTGTACTTATCACCATGTATATAAAAAATAAGCTCGATATACCTAGTGACTTAAAATCTGGATATCTTGTTTTTATTAGTATATTACTTCACAATCTACCGGAGGGGTTAGCGATTGGATCGTCTTTTATATCGGAGGAATCCTTTGGTATAACTTTAGCAATAATAATTGGAATTCACAATATTCCAGAAGGATTAGCTATGGCACTTAGTTTAGTGGGGTCTAAAATTAAAATACCAAAAGTGATTGGATTTACACTGTTAGCAGGAGTTCCTATGGGTGTGGGTAGTTTTTTAGGTGGTTGTTTTGGGATAGTATTTAATTCTTTAATGGGTATTTTTCTTTCTTTAGCTGCAGGAACTATGATATATGTAGTTTTAGAAGAAATATTTCCAAAGTCAACGACATTACATTGTATAATTGGTTTTTTAGTAGGTACAATAATTGTAAAGTGTATTTAAGCTAAAAATGAAAGTAGGCATACAAAAGATGAAAACAATAATAAGTAAAATAGATGTTAATAACATAAATGTAGAAGAATTAAAAAAACAAGCAGAATTATTAAAAGAAGGAAAGACTGTAATATTCCCGACTGAAACAGTATATGGTCTAGGAGCAAATGCTCTAGATGAAAATGCCGTAAAGAAAATATATGAAGCTAAAGGCAGACCTAGCGATAATCCACTTATAGTACATATATATGATAGAGAAGAAGTTAGAGATCTGGCTAAAGATATAAGTAATAAAGCCGAGATTGTTATGGATAAGTTTTGGCCAGGACCAATAACTATAATACTTAATAAAAAGGACATAGTTCCTAACACGACTAGTGGAGGATTAGATACGGTAGCTATAAGGATGCCGTCTCATAAAATAGCAAGAGAACTTATAAAACAATCAGGACTACCTATTGCAGCACCATCTGCTAATATATCAGGTAGACCATCTCCAACTAAAGGTAACCATGTAAAAGAAGAAATGGATGGAAGAGTTAGTGGTATTGTTTTAGGTGGAAATTGTGATTTTGGACTGGAATCTACAGTGTTAGACCTTACAGGTGAGGTACCTATGATACTTAGACCTGGAAGTATAACAAAAGAAGATCTAGAAGAAGTTTTAGGAGAAGTTTTGGTCGATCCTTCTCTATTAAAAAAAGAAGATAATAAAAAAGCAAAAGCACCTGGGATGAAGTATACACATTATTCTCCTGATGCAGACGTATACATAGTGTCAGGGAATGATAAAGATGTTATCAATAAAATAAATCAAATCATACGTGAAAACTCTGAAAATGGTATTAAATCTGGAGTGATGTGTGTAGAAAAAAATAAAGAAGTATATGAAGGAGAAGTTATTTCTTTGGGGAATACTTTAGAAGAAGTAGGAAGCAATTTATTTGATGTACTAAGAGAAATGGATAAAAGAAATGTAGATATAGTTTATTCTGAATCCTTTGAAATGACTGGTGTAGGTCAAGCTATAATGAATAGATTACTTAAATCGGCAGGATATAAAGTAATAAAAGCATAAATTTATGGCAAAAGTAGGTTAAAATATATTATAATAATATAAATTGGAGGACTAGGCAGATGAAAATAGGACTAGGTAGTGATCATGGAGGATATAATCTTAAGGAAGAAATAAAAAAGCACTTAGAAGCTAAAGGCATAGAGTGTGTAGATTTTGGACCAAAAAATGACTTAGAATCAGTGGACTATCCTATATATGGGGAGACAGTTGCCAATTCAGTAGTAAATAAAGAGATTGATTATGGAATAATTTGCTGTGGAACAGGAATAGGTATATCTTTAGCAGCTAATAAAGTTAAAGGAATTAGATGTGCTGTAGTATCTGATGTTTTCTCAGCTAAGATGTCTAAAGCTCATAATGATGCAAACATGTTATCTTTAGGCGAGAGAGTTTTAGGAAGAGGATTAGCTTTAGAAATAGTAGATGCATGGATAAATACAGAATTTGAAGGCGGTAGACACTCAAAAAGAGTTGATATGATAAAAGAAATAGAAAAAAAGCACAGCAAATAGGAGGTAGTCATAATGGGTAAAGTAATAATCACAGATCATCCATTAATACAACACAAGTTAACATTAATGAGAGATAAGAACACTGGGTCAAAGGATTTCAGACAACTTTTAACAGAAATAAGTATGTTAATGGGATATGAAATAACAAGAGACTTACAATTAGAAGAGGTGGAGATAGAAACACCAGTAGTAAAAACTGCATCTAAGGTTATAGCAGGTAAAAAGTTAGGAATAGTACCAATACTAAGAGCAGGTTTAGGTATGGTAGATGGACTTATAAGTTTAACACCAGCTGCAAAAGTTGGTCATGTAGGCTTATACAGAGATCCAGAAACATTACAACCAGTAGAATACTACTGTAAATTACCACAAGATATAGAAGAAAGAGAAATGATAGTTGTAGATCCAATGCTTGCTACGGGTGGATCTGCAGTTGCAGCTATAGATGTACTTAAAGCAAGAGGGGCTAAGTTTATAAGATTAGTTAACTTAGTTGCTGCTCCAGAAGGTATAGCAGAAGTTCAAAAATATCATCCAGATGTAGATATATATGTTGCATCAGTAGATGAAAAATTAAATGAGCATGGTTATATAGTTCCAGGTTTAGGAGATGCAGGAGACAGACTATACGGTACAAAGTAATAAGACAACATGGAAAAGGTATCTATAAAATTTATAGATGCCTTTTTAATAACGAGTAAGGAAAAGGATATCTGTTAAAGAGGTGAAGTTAAAAAAAATAACAAAACTTTAAATGAAGAAATTTCTATATTATGCTAGTCGGTTTAAATTGTTATTGAGAATCAGAATATTTAATTATTAATCTTAAAACATGCATAAATGAGTGAATAGGTAGAATAATATACAAAAACCATTAAAATTTTATAAATATATATTAAATATTATTTAAATGGGATAGAAATTGTATAGTTTGAATAATATATTTATGAAAACATTTTATTCAAGTTATATACCTATAATGGCTTAAATTGGTGCTTTCACAAAACTTCAAATGAATTCAAAAAAAATCAAATTTAATAAAAAAATGTTTAAAAATTGCTGAAAAAGTGGTAATATAGGATATATGGTTTTTTATATAAAGGGCTCAAAGTGGGTCTTATAAATCATGTACATAAGTAAATTTAATGAATATATAAGAAACTATTCATAGAGAGGTATCTAATGTATGAGTAAACACAAGATATACATGGAAATAGCTAAGATGCTTTCTTTGATAAGTCAAGTAGGGTTGATGATATTAATTCCTATATTTGGGTGTACCTTTTTAGGAAAGTTTTTTGATTCCAAATTTAATACAGAACCAATATTTATGATAGTATTTTTATTATTAGGAGTTGGTGGAGCATTTATGGGAGTTTATAAAACTTTAATAGTATACACAAAAAGGAAGTGATTATATGCATACAAAACTACAAGATGAAATAAACTACGTAACAAAGGGAGTTATAGTTTACGATCTTATAGCTATTATATTATTGTTGATAACTTCAACATTTAGCAAAGAAATGCTTTTAGGGTTGATATTTGGTACGATAATAGCTGTACTTAATTTTAGATTGTTAGCTATAACAATAGAAAAATCGGTAACTATGCCTGTTTCTAAGGCTCAAATATACTCAGCTGGTCAATATTTGCTGAGGATGACTGTGACAGGAGTAGTGCTATTTGTCTCTGTAAAAGCCCCATACATACATGTATTAGGGGTTGCAATAGGGTTATTAAGTCCTAAGTTTGTTATATTAACAAAAACATTCTTAATAGACAAACTCAAAAGAAAGGAGGCGTAAGTATGAGCCAAGCAAAATGGGTTATATTTTTCGGTAACTTTAAATTAAGTGAAACCGTAGTAACAAGTTGGTTAATACTTGCAGGGCTTGCTTTAGCTTCTTACTTAATGACAAGAAACCTAAAGAAAGTTCCAACAAGTAAATTGCAAATATTCTTAGAATTTGCTATAGGTGGGCTTGCTAAATTAGTAGAAGATACTATGGGTAAGGAAACTGTAAAAAGAATGCCAAATGTGGTTCCGTACATAGGAAGTTTATTTTTATTCTTTGCGGTTTCTAACTTAATAGGATTATTAGGATTTAGATCACCTACAACAGATTTAGATACTACATTAGCATGGTCATTAATAACATTCGTTATGATTTATTATGCAGGTGTTAAATTTAATGGTCCAGTATACTTCAAAGGATTATTAGAGCCAAACCCACTGTTATTACCACTTAACTTAATAGGAGAATTAGCGAAACCAGTTTCACTAAGTTTCCGTCCATTTGGTAATATACTTGGTGGAGCCGTTATAATGGCTTTACTATATGACTTCTTGGGATATCTATCAACATTAATCCCAGGTGTTACAATACCTTTTGGTCAGTTAATAATACCAGTACCACTGCACTTATATTTTGATATATTTGCTGGATTATTACAGTCATTTATATTCATAATGTTAACGATGGTATTCGTAGGAAGTGCAGCAACAGAATAAAAAAATATTAAATAATCAAAATTTTAAAAAATTAGAATTTCTAAGGAGGAAGTAATTATGGAAACAGCTATAATAGCAGCAGCTTCAGCTATAGGAGCAGGTATCGCAGTTGCAACAGGTATAGGAGCAGGAATAGGACAAGGATTCGCAGCAGGTAAAGGTGCAGAAGCAGTTGGAAACCAACCAGAAGCACAAGGTGATATAATAAAAACAATGTTACTTGGAGCAGCAGTAGCAGAGTCTTCAGCAATATACGGACTAGTTATAGCAATAATCCTTCTATTTGCTAATCCATTAATGTAAGGAAATTATGAATGAATATTAAGAAATTTTGTAAATAGGAGATGGGGAGAGCCATCTCCTACTTACGAATTGTGATTAGTAGGAAGGAGGATAACATATGGAATTCAAGCCACTTATAGGCATATCATATGAATTAATATTCCAGCTTATAAATACATTCCTAGTATTTGTAATATTAAAGAAACTTTTATTCAAACCAGTATTAGGAATAATCGAAGCTAGAGAAAAAGACATCAGAGAAAACTTAGCACAAGGAGAAGTTGCTAAGACAGAAGGTTTATCTTTAAAGAAAGAATATGAAGAAAAGATAATCTCAGCTAAAAACGAAGGTCAAGAAATAATAAAACAAGCTACATTAAGAGCAGAGCAAAAAGAATCTGAAATGATAGCTAATGCTAAAAATGAAGCACAAAATATAAGAGAAAAAGCTAATAAAGATATAGAACAAGAAAGACAAAAAGCTATGAATGAAATCAAAAACGATATATCTGATATAGCATTATTAGCAGCATCTAAAGTTATTGAGAAAGATATAGATAAATCTAAGCACAAGGATTTAATAGATAACTTTATAAAAGAGGTAGGCGAAGCTAAATGATGAATGTAGTCGCGAGTAGATATGCTGAAGCCTTATTTCAAGTAGGAGAAGAAACTAACACAACTGCTAGCTTAAATGAAGAATTAGTAGCAGTTGTAAACATACTAAAATCTAACGAAGATTTTTTCAATGTTTTAAAATCTCCTCTTGTAGGAAAAGGAGAAAAGAAAGACTTATTAAAGAAGGTTTTTCAAAATCAGTTGAGTGAAAATTTAAGCAATTTCTTAAAAATAATGATAGATAAAGATAGAGTTTCAGTTATAGAAGCTGTTCAAAACTCATTTAAAGCATTATTAAATGAAAAAGAAAATGTGTTAGAAGGAACTGCAATAACTGCAGTACCTATGTCTCAAGAAGAAATTAAAGAACTTGAGTTAAAACTTTCAAAAAAATACAACAAAAATGTTACTTTAGAAAACAACGTTGATGAATCTATACTAGGAGGAGTTCTAGTTAGACTTGGAAACGAAGAGATAGACGGAACTGTTAAAACTCGTTTAGCAGGAATGAAAAATATACTATCTCAAGTAATATCTTAGAATGGTGGTGAACCCATGAACTTAAGACCTGAAGAAATAAGTTCTATAATTAAAGAGCAAATAAAAAATTATGAGAATAAAGTTGAATTAACAGATACAGGTAGTGTTTTAAAAGTTGGGGACGGTATAGCTAGTGTTTACGGATTAGATAAAGCTATGGCTGGTGAATTATTAGAGTTCCCAGGAGAAGTATACGGAATGGCTCTTAACCTTGAAGAAGACATGGTTGGGGCAGTTATATTAGGTAACGACTCTGGAATAAAAGAAGGAGATATCGTTAAGAGAACTGGTAATATAGTTCAAGTTCCAGTTGGTGATGCTATGATAGGTAGAGTTGTAAACTCACTAGGGCAACCAGTTGATGGAAAAGGACCTATAAACACTAATAAATTTAGACCAGTTGAATCAGAAGCTACAGGAATAATGGCTAGAAAGTCAGTTCATGAGCCTCTACAAACAGGAATAAAAGCTATCGATGCCATGATACCAATAGGTAAAGGACAAAGAGAGCTTGTAATAGGTGATAGACAAACAGGTAAAACATCTATATGTATAGATACAATACTTAACCAAAAAGGTAAAGATGTTATATGTATATACGTTGCAATAGGACAAAAGCGTTCGACAGTTGCACAAGTTGTTAGTACATTAGAAAAAGGCGGAGCTATGGACTACACAATAGTAGTGTCTGCTACAGCATCTGAATCTGCACCACTTCAATTCTTAGCACCATATGCAGGAGTTGCTATGGGTGAAGAATTTATGTTCAACGGAAAACATGTATTAATAGTATATGATGATTTAACTAAGCACGCGGTTGCATACAGAGAAATGTCATTATTACTTAAGAGACCACCAGGACGTGAAGCTTACCCTGGGGATGTATTCTACTTACACTCAAGATTACTTGAGAGAGCAGCTAAATTATCTGATGAGTTAGGTGCAGGATCTATAACTGCATTACCTATAATAGAAACTCAAGGTGGAGACGTTTCTGCTTATATACCAACTAACGTTATATCAATAACAGACGGACAAATATACCTTGTGCCAGAATTATTCTACTCAGGAATAAGACCAGCAGTTGACCCTGGTATATCAGTATCAAGAGTTGGTGGATCTGCTCAAATAAAATCAATGAAAAAAGTTGCAGGACCATTAAAACTTCTTTACTCTCAATATAAAGAACTTGCAGCATTCTCTCAATTCGGATCAGACTTAGATGAAGATACTAAGAAGAGACTTGCTCAAGGGGAAAGAATAGTTGAGGTTCTAAAACAAGGTGAACATCAACCTATGGATGTTAAAGATCAAGTAATAGCTATATTTGCAGTTGTTAACAACTTATTAGCAGATATACCTGTAAATAATATAAAGAGATTTGAAGCAGAATTAATTGAATTCATAGATGCTAATTATCCACAAATAGGAGAAAAAATTCTTGCGAATGGAGATTTCACTCAAGAATTAACAAACGCTATAAACGATTTCAAGAAGAAATTTGTTATAGAAGCGTAATCCTTTTTAAAAAAGGAGGTAACCCAATTGGCAGGAGCTGGAATGAAAGAAATTAAAACTCGTATTGCCAGTGTTGAAAATACTAAGCAAATAACTAAAGCTATGGAATTAGTTGCTTCTTCGAAGTTTAGAAAAGCTAAGGAAAGAGCAGAAAGTTCTAAGCCATATTTTAATACTTTACAAGAAGCTGTTCAAAATATAGCTAAGAATACGAGTGGAGTTAAAAGTGAATTTCTCAAAGAAAGAGAAGTTAAAAATAAATGTTATATAGTTATAGCAGGAGATAGAGGACTTGCAGGAGGATACAACTCGAATGTATTTAAAACATTAGTTGCAGAGACTCAAGGTTCTAATAATGTTAAGGTTGTAGCTATAGGAAAAAAAGCAAAAGAGTTTGTTAGCAAAAGATCTTTTGACTTAATTGGAACAATAGATTCTGTTGAAGACGTTAAGTATGAAGATATAATCGAGATATCTAATAATATAATGGATTCTTATCAAAACGGAGATATAGATGAAGTTAAGTTAATATATACAGAGTTTGTTTCAGCATTAAGTCAAGAGCCAAGAGTAACTAGATTGTTACCAATAGCAGTAGACAAAGATAAAGAAGAGAAGAATAGTAGAGCTTCTGTTCAATACTTACCTTCTCCAGATGCTGTACTTGGTTTTATCGTACCTAAGTATGTTTCAGGAAGAATATACGGAGGTATAGCTGAAGCTTATGCTTCAGAACAAGCAGCGAGAAGAACAGCTATGGAATCAGCTACAGACAATGCTAATGAAATGATATCTAATTTAGAGTTACAATACAATAGAGCAAGACAAGCAGCAGTTACTCAGGAAATATCTGAGATAGTTGCGGGGGCTTCTTCAGCTCAATAATAAGGAGGTTAGGACATGGCAAATGTAGGTAAAATAGTTCAGGTTATCGGTCCAGTTGTTGACGTAAAGTTCGATGATGAAAAAAGCTTACCTAATCTATTAAATGCATTAGAGATAAAGCACGGAGATAAAAAAATAGTTATAGAAGTTGCACAACATGTTGGTGATGACACAGTTAGATGTATATCGATGAGTTCTACTGATGGACTTGTAAGAGGTATGGAAGTTGTTGATACAGGAGCTGCAATAAGTGTACCTGTAGGAGACGAAACTTTAGGAAGAATATTCAATGTATTAGGTGAGCCAGTTGATGGTAAGGAAGCACCAAAAAATGCTCCTAAGAGTCCTATACATAGAGAAGCTCCAGCATTTGACGAATTAAAGCCAGGTGTTGAAATACTAGAAACAGGAATAAAAGTTGTTGACTTACTAGCACCATACTTAAAAGGTGGTAAAATCGGTCTATTCGGTGGAGCCGGAGTTGGTAAGACAGTTCTTATACAAGAGCTTATAAACAATATAGCTACTCAACACGGTGGTATATCAGTATTCGCAGGTGTTGGGGAAAGAACAAGAGAAGGTAATGACCTTTACGGTGAGATGAGCGAGTCTGGAGTTATCAAAAAGACTGCTCTAGTATTCGGACAAATGAACGAGCCACCTGGAGCAAGAATGAGAGTTGCTTTAACTGGTCTTACAATGGCTGAGCACTTCAGAGATCAAGAAGGACAAGACGTTTTATTATTCGTAGATAATATATTCCGTTTCACTCAAGCAGGATCTGAGGTTTCAGCATTACTTGGACGTACTCCATCAGCAGTTGGATACCAACCAACATTAGCTACAGAGATGGGTAAATTACAAGAGAGAATAACATCTACAAATAAAGGGTCTATAACATCAGTTCAGGCTGTATACGTACCTGCCGATGACTTAACTGACCCAGCACCAGCTACAACATTCACACACTTAGATGCTAAGACAGTTTTATCTAGACAAAAAGCGTCTCTAGGTATATTCCCAGCTGTTGACCCATTAGAGTCTACATCTAGAGTACTTGACCCAGCTGTAGTTGGAAAAGAACATTATGAAGTTGCAGTAGCTGTTCAATCTATACTTCAAAAGTATAAAGAGCTTCAAGATATAATAGCTATACTTGGTATGGACGAATTATCTGATGAAGATAAGGTAACAGTACAAAGAGCTAGAAAGATAGAGAGATTCTTATCTCAACCTTTCACAGTTGCTGAGCAATTCACAGGATTTGAAGGTAAATATGTACCTGTTAAAGAAACTGTAAGAAGTTTCAAAGAAATATTAGAAGGTAAGCATGATGACTTACCAGAATCAGCATTCTTATTCGTAGGAAGTATAGAAGAGGCAGTTGCAAAAGCGAAGGAGAGTAGATAATAATGGCAAGCGAATTTGCGGTTAAAATTGTTACTCCTGATAAAATCTTCTATGAAGATAAAACAGAGATGATAATAGTTAGAACTACTGAAGGAGACAGAGGTATATTAAAAAACCATAGACCTTTAGTTGCAGGATTATCTGATGGAACTCTACGTCTAAAAAAAGAAGGTAAATTTAAAGAAGCAAAAATATCTGGGGGATTCATGCAAGTTGAAAAAGAACAAGCTGTTATTTTAACTGAATCTGCAGAGTGGTTATAAAAAAAGACTAGAGTTTAACTCTAGTCTTTTTATTTTAAAAAACATCAGTACTAATAGAAAATTCTAATTATCTATTAAAAATAATTCTACTGTAGTATTATAATAGGCATATGACAGGATTTTATAATGTCGAGTTGAATATATTTATATATATGCAACAAAATAATACTATAATAGGAACCGGAGGCATCTATGAATATATTAGATATTGGTATAGATATAGTGGAGATAGGAAGAATAAAAGAAGCTATAAATAAAAATAATAGATTTTTAGAAAAGATATTTACAGAAAATGAAATAGAATATTTTAAATCTAACAATTTTAGAGTTGAAAGTATAGCAGGGAATTTTTCAGCCAAAGAAGCTATAAGCAAGTCTTTAGGGACAGGTATAAGAAATTTTAATTTTAAAGATATAGAAATATTAAGGAATGAAATAGGAAAACCTATAGTTAAAACCTATAATAATTTGGAGAAGATATGCATAGACTATAATGTTTTAGAAATAAAAGTATCTATATCTCATTGTAAAGAATATGCGGTAGCTAATGCTATAACTATAATTAAGGAGTGATATTATGAACAATAAAATAGCTAAGGACATAATGACAACGGATGTAATAGTGGCAAATAGAGAAGAAAGTATAGTTAATGTTGCAAGGTTACTAATTAAAGAAAGAATAGGAGGGGTACCTGTAGTAGATGAAGATAATAAGGTAGTAGGTATTATTTCTGAGACAGACATAATGAAGAAAGAACAGCATGTAGAAGCTCCTCATATAATTAACTTTTTCCAAGGGTTAATATTTTTAGATGATTACAAGAAGATGGAAGAAGAGTTTAAAGAAATAGCAGCATACAAAGTAAAAGACTTAATGTCAACTGATATAGTAACTGTAAATGAAGAAGATAATTTTGATGATGTAGCTAATATTATGATAAAAAAATCAGTAAATAGAGTTCCAGTAGTAGATAAAGAACATAAATTAAAAGGAATTATATGTAGATACGATATAATTAGAGCTATGTATAATGAATAAGAATTAATATAGGAGGATTTTGTGAGAAGTAAGCTAACGCTACTAGCAGTGCTTATTATAAGTATGCTAGTTATTATTGTAGGTTGCCAAAAAAGGCAATTAACTAAAGAAGAGGCCTATGAAGAATTTCAAAAGGTAATATCTGAAATTGATTCATATACATGTAAGGCTGAAGTAGAAGTAGTTGGCAATAAGAGTTCACATAATTACGTATTTATTCATAATTATAATAAGCCAGATAATTATAAATTAGAGTTAGTATCACCAGAGCATTTAAAAGGTAAAACTATTGAATACAAATCAGATAAAATAATAGTAAAAAACCCAGGAATAAAAGATGAAATTGAACTACCTAATGTAGGTGAAAATGATCAAAATATGTTTATTGGGGATTTTATAAAAAATTACCTGCAAAGTGAAGAGGTTGATATAAAATTATCTGATGGTAGTCTTGCCTTAGAAACGTACATACCAGGTGAAGATGAATATTTTAACAAACAAATATTGTATATTAATATTAAGACTAAACAACCAGAAAAAATGGAAATAATAGATTCTAAAGGAATGATTAGATTCACTATTACTTACAAAGATTTTCAATATGAAAAGTAAGGGGGAACTAAAGAAATGAACAAAATAACAGCTCCGACATGGGCAGAGATAAATCTAGACAATATCAAATTTAACCTTGATAATATAAAAAAATCCTTAAATGAAAATACAAAAATTTGTGGTGTGCTAAAGGCTAATGCCTATGGGCACGGTTCAGTACCGATTGCAAAATTATTAGAAAAAGAAAATGTTGATTATATAGCAGTAGCTAGATTAGAAGAAGGAATAGAATTAAGACAAAATAAAATAATGCTTCCTATACTTTGTTTAGGTTATATTCCGGAAGAAGCATTAGCAACTGCTATAGACAATGATATAACTATTACTATTTACTCAGTAGAAATGGCTCAAAAACTTAATGATATCGCCAAGCATATAGGTAAACATGCTAAAATCCATATTAAAATTGACACAGGTATGTCAAGGATAGGGTTTATACCTAATTCTCAATCAATAAATGATATAAAGTCGATAAATGATTTAGAGTTTGTAGACATTGAGGGTATCTTTACACATTTTGCTACAGCAGATGAAAAAAGTAAAGAATTCACTAAGCTTCAAGTACAAAGATTTAAATATATGGTTGAAGGGTTAGAAGCTATAGATATAAACATACCTATAAAACATGTATCAAATAGTGCTGCAATTATAGATTTACAAGATTTGAATCTTAATATGGTAAGATGTGGAATAATACTATACGGTCATTATCCATCAGAAGAAGTAGATAGAGACATTATTCAATTAAAGCCTGCAATGACTTTAAAAACGAGAGTAGCTCATATAAAAGATGTGGATAAAGGTACTGGGATAAGTTATGGATTAAAGTATAGAAGTGATGAAACAGAAAAAATCGCAACTATACCTATAGGATATGCAGATGGATTTTCTAGAATACAAAAAAATCCTAAGGTGATGATTAAAGGAAATATATTTGATGTCATAGGTAGGATATGTATGGATCAGTGTATGGTCAAAATTAACAAGAATATAGACATAAAAATTGGCGATGAGGTTATAATATTTGGGGAAGAGAAATTGACAGCAGAAGATGTAGCAAAAAGCCTAGAGACTATAAACTATGAAGTGTTATGTATGGTATCAAGAAGAGTAGATAGAATCTATATGGAAAGAAATGCAATTTTACAATCAGATAGTTATTTGATAAAATAATAATGATAGTATACCCCGGGAGGCGATTTTGTGCACAAAAAAAGTAAGGAAAAGATAGTATTTACTTTACCGGATTCCCTCGTTTCTGAGGTAGACCATATCGTTGAGATGGAGAATAGTAATAGAGAAGATTTTGCAAAGGCTGCCTTTCAATTTTATATAACTCAAAAGAGAAAAATAGACATAAAAGAGTCTATGATCAAAGGTTATAAAGAAATGGGGCAAATTAATCTATCGCTGGCTGAACTAGGTATGACAAATGAAGTATCTTCTGAGGATTGTATTGAAGGGAAGATAGCCCAGGGTGAGTATTAACCTAGACATAAAGCGAGGAGATTTATACTACGCTGATTTAAGCCCTGTTGTCGGATCGGAACAAGGTGGAGTTCGTCCTGTTTTAATTATACAGAATGATATAGGAAATAAATATAGTCCAACGGTAATAATAGCTGCTATAACATCACAGATTAACAAGGCGAAATTACCAACACATATAGAAATTAGTGCGAACGAATATGGGCTTAATAAAGATTCTGTTATTCTCTTAGAACAGATACGGACTATAGACAAAAAAAGGTTAAGAGAAAAAATTGGTTGTCTAGATGATAATATGATGGTAAAAGTTGACAGTAGTCTTCAGATAAGTCTAGGACTATTTGCGTTATAAAATTATTGGTATTATTTTTAATATCAATAATTTTTTTTTATTAAAAATGAAATATGATATATTAAAGATAAAAAAAGTGTATCATAAATAATGTCTAATATATATTTTGATATATAAAAATCATAATTGTTAAAAATTATATATCAAAATATATAAAAAGTATACATAATATATCTAAATTAAAAAAATAAAGTAAAAAAAATCTATAAAAGTGATATAATAATATGAGATTACAAAAATATATTACATAAGTAATATTTACTTTATGAAAAACAGGGAGGTAATTACATGAGAGACCATAAGGGATTAAATGAGATTGCACGTATTATCAGAAAAGATATAGTCTCTATGATACATGAATCTAAATCTGGACATCCAGGAGGATCATTATCAGCTGTAGAAATACTAACAGCTCTTTATTTTAATGAAATGAATATAGATCCTAACAATAGCAAAATGGAAGATAGAGATAGATTTGTTTTATCTAAAGGACATGCAGCACCAGTACTTTATGCAACTTTAGCTCAAAAGGGTTACTTTGCTAGAGAAGAATTAATGAAGCTAAGAAAAATAAATAGTATGTTACAAGGTCATCCTGATATGAAGGGAATACCTGGAGTTGATATGTCAACGGGTTCATTAGGACAAGGTTTTTCAGCAGCTTGTGGTATGGCTATGGCATCTAAATTAGATAATGCACCATGGAGAGTGTATACTATACTTGGGGATGGAGAAGTTCAAGAAGGGATAGTTTGGGAAGCTGCTATGAGTGCAGCTCACTACAAACTTGATAATATGGTAGCATTCTTAGATTATAATGGTCTTCAAATAGATGGAGCAGTAGAGAAAGTTATGAACATAGGTCCTATAGTAGATAAGTTTAAAGCTTTCGGATGGAATGTAATAGAAATAGATGGACATGATTTCGATCAAATTTTTGCAGCTTTAGATATGGCTAAAGAAACAGTAGGAAAGCCAACAATGATAATTGCAAAGACTATAAAAGGTAAAGGTGTATCTTTCATGGAAAATGAAGCTGGATGGCATGGAACAGCTCCAAGTGATAGCGATTTAGAAAGAGCCTTAGAAGAATTAGGGGGTGCAGACAATGAGTAAGATAGCAACTAGAGAAGCATACGGAAAAGCATTAGTTAAATTAGGACAAATAAACGATAATGTTGTAGTATTAGATGCAGATTTATCAAAATCAACTAAGACAAATGATTTTTATAAAACATTCCCAGATAGATTCTTCAATATGGGTATAGCTGAACAAAACTTAATAGGTGCAGCTTGTGGATTTGCTGCAGCTGGTAAAATACCTTTTGCAAGTAGCTTTGCTATGTTTGCAACAGGAAGAGCTTTTGAAGTTATCAGAAACTCTGCTTGTTATCCAAAGTTAAACGTAAAAGTTTGTGCTACTCATGCTGGTATAACAGTTGGAGAAGATGGAGCAACACATCAAAGTGTAGAAGATATAGCTATAATGAGAAGTATACCTAATATGACAGTTATGGTTCCTGCTGACGGTGTAGAAGCAGAACAAATGATATTTGAAGCAGCTAAAGTTTACGGACCTATGTATGTTCGCTTAGGAAGAAGTGCAGTTCCTACAATATTTGATGAAAATTATAAATTTGAAATAGGAAAAGGTACAGTAGTTAGAGAAGGAAATGATTTAACAATAATAGCCTGTGGAATAATGGTTAACGAAGCTATAATAGCATCAGAAGTTTTAAAATCAGAAGGTATAAATGCTAGAGTTATAAATATGTCTACTATAAAGCCTATAGATAAAGAGTTAATAATAACTGCCGCTAAAGAAACTGGTGCAATAGTAACTGCTGAAGAACATAGTATATTAGGTGGTCTAGGTTCAGCAGTAAGTGAAGTTGTTACTGAAGAATGTCCAGTTGTAGTTAAAAAAGTAGGTATAAATGATACTTTCGGAGAATCAGGTACACCTGCTGAATTAGTAAAAAAATATGGATTAACATCTAACGATATAGTTAAAGCTGCTAAGGAAGCAATAGCTAAGAAATAATATAAAAAGGATATAGCGTAAGCTATATCCTTTTTAATTATCAAATTTATTTACTATAAAAGATTTTATATTTTCGTTATATTTCACTAAATACATATCATATAATAACATTCCTCAAATAATAGAAGGTAAAATCCAACTAGTTTTGTATCTTAAATAATTCAATAAATTTTAAAATATCGTATTTTAGCAATGAATATAGTCTTTTGAGATATGAAGATGTTTGTTAGCACGTAGATTAATCAAGTAAATTTTTTATGAGGTTTTGGAAATATACTAATAAATAATATTCTAAGGCTCGTATAAATTTCATATATTAAAATATATGGGGGTGAAATAAATGAATATAAAATTTAATGTAAAGGGAGTTATATATGGAGTACTTCTATTAATACTAGTAATAGGTGGGTTTATAGTAATCCCAAATATGTTTATGGAAAAGTCAAATCCAGTAGATTACACTATAGTACAAAGAGAATCTATACCAGAAAAGATACTTGATATGATGGACAAATATACAGATGAAGAAAGAGCTTTAGCTGTAAAGTTAAACGAAAAGATATATGTTATTGTAACCAGAGGTAAAGATAATGAAAAGGGAATAGAGATGAATAAAATAGAAATGGTTCAAGAAAATGATAGAAGTTTAATGAAAGTAAAAATTTCATATAAAGAAAAAGAAAAATCATATCCGTACATAGTTGTAGAAACCAATTTAACTGATCTTCCTGAAAATATAGAATTAAATGTGACAGAGGAATAACAGACTACATATTATATTAATAAAAATTTAGAAAAATAAACATGTACATAATCTAATAAAAATCGCCTTAAAATATTTTAAGGTGTTTTTTTATGTCTAAAAGATATTTTTAAATTTTAAATAAAATAATTAAATTAGATGAATTTATTAAAAAAATATTATTATTGCATATTAACTAATTATTTATCAATAAGCGGGGAAAAATAAAACTTAACATAATATGAAGAGGTGAATGATTGTTGAATATAGATAAATATAAAGTTAGAGTAGAAGACTTAAAACCGAGCTCATTGATAGAGGATCTATCATTTAGTACTACAGAAGAGATAGATTCTAAAAGAGAAATAATAGGCCAAGATAGAGCTGTGAAGGCCATTGAGTTTGGACTTAAGATGAAAAAAAGTGGATATAACATATATGTTGTAGGTACAAATGGATTGGGAAGAGTTAGTTACACTAGTGAACTTATAAAAAAGTATACCAGCAATAATAAACAAAATAATAATAGAGATTGGGTATATGTAAATAATTTTAAAAACATTAATGAACCTATAGCTTTATCTTTCAAATCAGGGGTAGGAAAAATATTTAAAGAAGATATAGAAGAAATAATTCAAAAATTAAAGTGCGAGGTACCTAAATTATTTAATTCAAAAGAATATGAATACCATAGCAGAATACTTATGAGTGAACTTGAAAATAGTATTCAAGGAATAATATCAGAGTTAAATGAATTTGCCAAGCCTAGAGGATTTAAGTTTGAAGTTACAGAAAGAGGACTTGTTAGTATCCCAATAAAAGAAGATGGAACATTAATGCAAGAACAAGAGTTAGGTCAACTAACTCCTACACAAATCAATAAATTAAGAGAAGAGGGTCTTAAGCTAAATCAAGATAGCAAGGAATATATAGATAAGATAAAAAATTGTGAAGATGATTATAAAAATAAAACTATTGATTTAGATAAAAATGTAGGAAGAAGTTTAGTTGGGTTTTATGATAAATACTTACTAGATAAGTATGGAAAAGAAGAAAAAATACAAAGATATATAAATGATTTATGCAATGATATAGTTAATAACATTGATAAATTTAAGGATAAAAATGAAGGTAATCAACAAAAACCTATGGCGCTATTTGGTATGATGGGTCAAAAAAATGATGATAAGTTTTTTAATAGATACAAAGTAAATTTATTTATAGATAATAGTGAGTGTGAAGATTGTAAGATAATAGTAGAAAGCAATCCTACATACTATAATTTGATAGGGTGTATAGAGTATAAAAATGAGATAGGAGCTTTAACAACAAGTTTTACGGAAATAAAGCCAGGAGCCTTACATAAGGCGAATGGAGGATACTTAATCATAAATGTAAAAGATTTATTATCGAATCCTTTTTCTTGGGATTGTCTAAAGAGAAGTTTAAAAACAGGAAAGATATCAATAGAATCTCTTAATAAACAATATGGATATTTAGTAACATCTACATTAAAGCCAGAACCAATAGATTTAGATGTGAAAGTCATATTAATAGGAGACAGTCGTTATTATGGACTTTTATACTCATATGAAGAAGATTTTAGAAATCTATTTAAAGTGATGGCTGACTTTGATATAGAAATAGATAAAAATGATGAAAATATATATAAGACAATTCAGCTAATAGCTGATACTTGCAACAATGAAAAATTAAAACACTTTGAAAGAGATGCAGTTGAAAAGGTAATAGAATATAGTATTAAGTTAAGTGACAATAAAGATAAATTAACAGCAAGAGTTAGTAATATAATAGATTTAGTATATGAGTCAGAGGCTATAAGTGATGATAGTGAGTTATATGTCACTGCAAAAGATGTTCAAAATGCAATAGAACAAAAAGTATATAGAAATAATAAATATGAAGAAAAATTAAATGAGATGTTTGAAGACAAAACTCTGTTAATTGATATAGAAGGAGAGAAAGTAGGTCAAATTAATGGATTAGCTGTTATGGGTACAGGTGAATATTCATTTGGTAAGCCATCAAAAATAACAGCATCTACTTATAGGGGAAGACATGGTGTAATAAATATTGAAAGAGAAATAAAGCAAAGTGGAAGTATTCATGATAAAGGAGTTTTAATATTAAGTGGATATTTAGGAGAAAGGTATGGAAAAGAGAGACCATTATCTATAACTACATCAATAACTTTTGAACAAAACTATAGTGGTGTAGATGGAGATAGTGCATCTAGTACTGAATTGTACGCTATAATATCTAGTATAGCTGATATACCTATAAAACAAAGTATTGCAGTAACTGGTTCTGTTAGTCAAAAAGGAGAAATACAACCTATAGGCGGAGTGAATCAAAAGATTGAAGGATTTTTTGATGTATGTAAGCTAAAAGGTTTCTCTCAAAAACAAGGTGTTATGATTCCGATACAAAATGTTAAGAATTTAATACTAAAAGATGAGATAGTGGAAGCTGTAAAAGCTGGAACTTTTAGTATATATGCAATAAGTAGTATAGAAGAAGGATTAGAGATACTTACAGGTAAGACTATAGATGAAATAGATAATTTAGTTAAGGATAAGCTTGAGAGTTTAAGACAAATAGATAAAAAAGATAGAGATGATAAAAAGGAATAAAAAATACTAAGGGTTAAAATACTAAGTTTTAACCCTTAGTATCATTTTTAAATTAATATTATCTAAAATTTATTAGGTGTAAGTATTTGGCTTTCTGTAATTATATAGTCAAGTTGAGCATCGTGATCTTCTTTAGGTACAGAATCAAAAATTTGTAAATCAAAAGCAATTCCTACTGTGATAGCATCTTCTCTTAACCTTTCTATGAATCTATCATAAAAGCCACCACCGTAACCGAGTCTATAGCAATCTTTATCATAAGCAACGGCTGGAACTATTACTACATCTATATCTTTAACCTCTACCTCTGGAGAGCATTCAGGTTTTGGTTCCCTTATTCCATAAGCACCGATTTTTACTCCATCTTTTAAATCAATTATTTGAGATGGTATTAATTTTTTTTCTTCTTTAATCGTTATAGGAGATGAGACAGTTTTACCCAAAGAAAGAAGCTTAACTATAAGTTCATCTGTTTTAACTTCATTATTAAAATCAAGATAAAGCATAATATTTTTAGCTTTTTTTATACAATCTAAAGCTAATATTTTTTGAGTTATTATTGATGAGTTTTTACATAAAGATTCATAATTTTGGTTATTTCTATCAGAAATAACTTTTTTTCTAAATTCCTTTTTCATAAAATCTACCCCTTTTACTATGGTATAATATGGATATGTATCCATTATAAATTTTAGTACATAAGTTAAAAACTAAGCAACAAAAATAGAAATGGTAATAAAAAGAATAGCTAGTCATATAATATATACTAGATTAGATAAAGGAGATGCCTAGAATGATATCAAAGAAAAGAGCTATCGTGTATGGAATAGTTTTAGTAATAGTAACAGCTTTGTTTACCTCTACTTTGCAAATAGGATTAGGTAATAAGGTTGTAGTGTCGAAAGATTTATATGAAAAATATAGTAAGTACAATAAGATGATAGGTCTAGAAGGAGCTATAAAAGAAGATTTCTATCAAAAAACAAAAGATGATAATTTGGTTAATGGAGCTATAAAAGGAATGTTTTCAGGATTAGATGATCCATATTCTCAGTATTATACAGAAGATGAGTTTAAAAGATTGAAGGAACAAACGAGTGGGTCTTTTGTTGGTATAGGTGTGATAATAAGTCCTTCTCCAGATGATGATTACTTAACAGTAGTATCTCCTATACAAGGTTCTCCGGCAGAAAAAAGTGGAATAGAAGCGGGAGACAAGATAGTAAAGGTAGATGGAAAGAATGTATTTGCTAAAAATTCAGATGAAGCAATTAGCATGATAAAAGGTAAAGAGGGCACAACTGTAGAATTAACTTTAAAAAGAGATGGCAATGAATTTGATGTTAAAGTTAAAAGAGAAGAGATTGTTTCAAAAAGCGTAGAAGGTAAGATGCTAGAAGATAAAATAGGATATTTAAGAATAACTTCTTTTAGCGAAAATACATATAAAGAATTTAAAACTGTACTAGATAAATTGAAATCAGAGGGAATGAAGGGGTTAATATTAGATGTAAGAGATAATGGTGGAGGACTATTAAATATATGCAAAGATATAGCCGATGAGTTAATAGGAGAAGGAACTATAGTTTACACTAAAGACAATAAAGGAAATACAGAATACTTAAAATCAGATAAAGATAAGCTAGGATTGCCAATAGCTATTTTAACTAATGGGAATAGTGCATCAGCATCAGAAATATTAACAGGAGCTATTGTAGATAATAAAGCTGGTATCTCAATAGGAACTACAACTTTTGGTAAAGGTTTAGTACAAAGTGTAAGAGAGCTTAAAGATGGTACAGGTTTTAAATTAACCACTGCTCAATATTTTACTCCTAATGGAGATTATATAAATGGAAAAGGAATAAAACCAAATATAGAGGAAAAAAATCCTGAAAAGCAATTAGATAAAGCTATTGATTGGATGAAAAAGGAAATAAAATAGAATATATCAATAAAAACAGGCATAAAATATAAAAAGTGCCTGTTTTTTAATGAAAAATATAATTAAAATTTATAAAAAAATAGAATGTAAAAATATAACATATTATAAAGAATTAAAATATAAAATATGAATATATTTAAGAAATTTTGTATATTTTATAGAAGGGAATATTAATTAAGTATAGAATTAATATATTAAGTTTATAATTAAAATAGGAAGTGGTTATTATGAAGAAGAACAGAGGAAAAGTTGTTAACTTCAATGAATATAAAGAGCATAAAAAACAAATGGAAGTAGATAGAGTGGAATTATTAAACCTTATAAAGAAGCTAGTTACTACAAAATAGAGAGTGTGAAAACTCTCTATTTTTGTAGTTTAATATCTAATTTTAAAATTTAAAATGAAAAATAAAATTAGTTATGACATCTTTAAATCATTAATATATCCTTGAAATTGATTAAATTCATTTTCATCTGATATCTCAATAGTTTGAGAATCTTCAGAATCAAAATTCTTAAGATATATAGTGTAATTATTATCTGTACAGTTATGGTAAATACATCTGTAGCCATCCTCATATAAATCTTTGATTTTGTTGAAAGTAGACATAGAATTTGTTAGCTATAATTATATATAGCATCTCCTTTCTTAGAGTTTATACAAGTATATAAAGTTGTATTTATTTAATATTTTATGAAGTTTAAGAATTAATATTCAATATCGTGGGTAATATATATGTAAACATTAGTATATATAGTAATTTAAATGAAAAGATAAATAAAATTAGAAAAAAACAAAAAAGTGTTGACGAAATGGATTTGAGATGGTATAGTTATACTTGTCCTTAAGAAAAGGGCAAACACAAAAGAAAAGGAACAGAAAAAAGTTGACAAAGTAAAATTACTTTGGTAAACTAAAGAAGTTGTAAAAAAGTAGCGCCGACACGGTCGCTTAAAATGAACTTTGAAAATTAAACAGTAGGTTAATTTAAATAACTAATGATTCTTTAAAGAATCGAATACAACCAAGCCAGATATTCAGATAATGATAGTCTGAGCGGGTAACAACTTTTATTTGAGAGTTTGATCCTGGCTCAGGATGAACGCTGGCGGCGTGCCTAACACATGCAAGTCGAGCGATTTACTTCGGTAAAGAGCGGCGGACGGGTGAGTAACGCGTGGGTAACCTGCCCTGTACACACGGATAACATACCGAAAGGTATGCTAATACGAGATAACATGAGAGAGTCGCATGGCTTTCTTATCAAAGCTTTTGCGGTACAGGATGGACCCGCGTCTGATTAGCTAGTTGGTAAGGTAACGGCTTACCAAGGCGACGATCAGTAGCCGACCTGAGAGGGTGATCGGCCACATTGGAACTGAGACACGGTCCAAACTCCTACGGGAGGCAGCAGTGGGGAATATTGCACAATGGGCGAAAGCCTGATGCAGCAACGCCGCGTGAGCGATGAAGGCCTTCGGGTCGTAAAGCTCTGTCCTCAAGGAAGATAATGACGGTACTTGAGGAGGAAGCCCCGGCTAACTACGTGCCAGCAGCCGCGGTAATACGTAGGGGGCTAGCGTTATCCGGAATTACTGGGCGTAAAGGGTGCGTAGGCGGTCTTTCAAGTCAGGAGTGAAAGGCTACGGCTCAACCGTAGTAAGCTCTTGAAACTGTAAGACTTGAGTGCAGGAGAGGAGAGTAGAATTCCTAGTGTAGCGGTGAAATGCGTAGATATTAGGAGGAATACCAGTTGCGAAGGCGGCTCTCTGGACTGTAACTGACGCTGAGGCACGAAAGCGTGGGGAGCAAACAGGATTAGATACCCTGGTAGTCCACGCCGTAAACGATGAGTACTAGCTGTCGGAGGTTACCCCCTTCGGTGGCGCAGCTAACGCATTAAGTACTCCGCCTGGGAAGTACGCTCGCAAGAGTGAAACTCAAAGGAATTGACGGGGACCCGCACAAGTAGCGGAGCATGTGGTTTAATTCGAAGCAACGCGAAGAACCTTACCTAAGCTTGACATCCTTTTGACCGATGCCTAATCGCATCTTTCCCTTCGGGGACAGAAGTGACAGGTGGTGCATGGTTGTCGTCAGCTCGTGTCGTGAGATGTTGGGTTAAGTCCCGCAACGAGCGCAACCCTTGCCTTTAGTTGCCAGCATTAAGTTGGGCACTCTAGAGGGACTGCCAGGGATAACCTGGAGGAAGGTGGGGATGACGTCAAATCATCATGCCCCTTATGCTTAGGGCTACACACGTGCTACAATGGGTGGTACAGAGGGCAGCCAAACCGTGAGGTGGAGCTAATCCCTTAAAGCCATTCTCAGTTCGGATTGTAGGCTGAAACTCGCCTACATGAAGCTGGAGTTACTAGTAATCGCAGATCAGAATGCTGCGGTGAATGCGTTCCCGGGTCTTGTACACACCGCCCGTCACACCACGGAAGTTGGGGGCGCCCGAAGCCGGATAGCTAACCTTTTGGAAGCGTCCGTCGAAGGTGAAATCAATAACTGGGGTGAAGTCGTAACAAGGTAGCCGTATCGGAAGGTGCGGCTGGATCACCTCCTTTCTAAGGAGAATTACCTACTGTTTAATTTTGAGAGTTCATTAGAACCTCAAAATTAGTACTTTAAGCAACAGAATAAATTGAGTGAATACGAAATTTGTTTGTTGGCGACGTACTTTAGTACTTTGAAAACTGTATAACATTTAGTGATATGACATCATTTTTTATAAATAGACAAGAAAAGTCTTTAAAATAACTTTAATAACTGGTCAAGTTATTAAGGGTGCAGGGCGGATGCCTTGGCACTAGGAGCCGATGAAGGACGTGATAAGCTGCGATAAGCTTCGGGGAGTTGCACGTAAACTTTGATCCGAAGATTTCCGAATGAGGAAACTCACTTAGAGTAATGTCTAAGTATCGTTAAGTGAATACATAGCTTAGCGAGGGGAACCCGGGGAACTGAAACATCTAAGTACCTGGAGGAAGAGAAAGAAAAATCGATTCCGTAAGTAGCGGCGAGCGAACGCGGAACAGGCCAAACCAACAAAGTTTTCTTTGTTGGGGTTGCGGACATATCATCAACGAAGAGGCTATTGTAGACGAAGAGAGTTGGAAAGCTCCGCTATAAAGTGTAACAGCCACGTAGTCAAAACGAGAAGACTTCAGATATGATCCAGAGTACCACGGGACACGTGAAACCCTGTGGGAAGCAGGAGGGACCATCCTCCAAGCCTAAATACTACCTAGTGACCGATAGCGCATAGTACCGTGAGGGAAAGGTGAAAAGAACCCCGGGAGGGGAGTGAAATAGAACCTGAAACCCTGTACTTACAAGCTGTGGGAGCACATTTCTTGTGTGACCGCGTACTTTTTGTAGAACGGGCCAACGAGTTACGTTAAGTAGCAAGGTTAAGCACTTAAGGTGTGGAGCCGTAGCGAAAGCGAGTCTTAAATGGGCGATTTAAGTTACTTGACGTAGACCCGAAACCGGGCGACCTATCCATGAGCAGGTTGAAGCGAAAGTAAAATTTCGTGGAGGACCGAACCCACGAGCGTTGAAAAGCTCGGGGATGACTTGTGGATAGCGGTGAAATTCCAATCGAGCCCGGAGATAGCTGGTTCTCCCCGAAATAGCTTTAGGGCTAGCCTTGAGCTTAGAGAAACGGAGGTAGAGCACTGAATGTCCTAGGGGGTATTGCACTTACCGAAGACTATCAAACTCCGAATGCCGTCTTCTTTTGCTCAGGAGTCAGACTGTGGGTGATAAGATTCATAGTCAAGAGGGCAACAGCCCAGATCGTCAGCTAAGGTCCCTAAATGTACGTTAAGTGGTAAAGGATGTGGGATTGCACAGACAACCAGGATGTTGGCTTAGAAGCAGCCACTCATTTAAAGAGTGCGTAATAGCTCACTGGTCGAGTGATCCTGCGCCGAAAATTTCCGGGGCTAAAACGTACTACCGAAGCTACGGCATCATTTATGATGGGTAGGGGAGCTTCGTATGCAGGCTGAAGCATGACCGTAAGGACATGTGGACAGTATACGAGTGAGAATGTTGGCATGAGTAGCGAGACGTGGGTGAGAATCCCACGGGCCGTAAACCCAAGGTTTCCAGGGGAAGGTTCGTCCGCCCTGGGTTAGTCGGGACCTAAGCCGAGGCCGAAAGGCGTAGGTGATGGACAACAGGTTGATATTCCTGTACCACCAATAACCGTTTGAGGAATGGGATGACACAGTAGGATAAGCTAACCACACTGTTGGTTATGTGTGGCTAAGTACTGAGGCAGTCAAGATAGGCAAATCCGTCTTGATAATGCTAGGGTACGATGGGGAGCCCTTTCGGGCGAAGTAGCTGATTTCACACTGTCGAGAAAAGTCTCTACCGAGGTTAAAGGTGCCCGTACCGTAAACCGACACAGGTGGGTGAGGAGAGTATCCTAAGGCCAGCGAGAGAACTATTGTTAAGGAACTCGGCAAAATGACCCCGTAACTTAGGGATAAGGGGTGCCATCCTTTGGATGGCCGCAGAGAATAGGCCCAAGCGACTGTTTACCAAAAACACAGGTTTCTGCTAAGTCGCAAGACGATGTATAGGAGCTGACGCCTGCCCGGTGCTGGAAGGTTAAGGGGATCTGTTAGGAGTAATCCGAAGCAGTGAACTTAAGCCCCAGTAAACGGCGGCCGTAACTATAACGGTCCTAAGGTAGCGAAATTCCTTGTCGGGTAAGTTCCGACCCGCACGAAAGGCGTAACGATTTGGGCACTGTCTCAACAATAGACTCGGTGAAATTGTAATCCCGGTGAAGATGCCGGGTACCTGCGACAGGACGGAAAGACCCCATGGAGCTTTACTGTAGCTTGACGTTGGGTCTTGGTACTACATGTACAGGATAGGTGGGAGACTATGAAGCATGGACGCCAGTCTGTGTGGAGTCACCCTTGGGATACCACCCTTGTAGTACTGGGATCCTAACCAGAGGCCTTGAATCAGGTCTTGGGACACCGTCAGGTGGGCAGTTTGACTGGGGCGGTCGCCTCCCAAAAAGTAACGGAGGCGCTCAAAGGTTTCCTCAGCACGGTCGGAAATCGTGCGAAGAGTGTAAAGGCAAAAGGAAGCTTGATTGCAAGACATACAGGTCGAGCAAGGACGAAAGTCGGACTTAGTGATCCGGTGGTTCCGCATGGAAGGGCCATCGCTCAACGGATAAAAGCTACCCTGGGGATAACAGGCTTATCTCCCCCAAGAGTCCACATCGACGGGGAGGTTTGGCACCTCGATGTCGGCTCATCACATCCTGGGGCTGTAGTAGGTCCCAAGGGTTGGGCTGTTCGCCCATTAAAGTGGTACGCGAGCTGGGTTCAGAACGTCGTGAGACAGTTCGGTCCCTATCCGTCGCAGGCGTAGGAAATTTGAGGAGACCTGTCCTTAGTACGAGAGGACCGGGATGGACGTACCTCTGGTGTACCAGTTGTTCTGCCAAGGGCATGGCTGGGTAGCTATGTACGGAATGGATAAGCGCTGAAAGCATCTAAGCGCGAAGCCAACTTCAAGATAAGATTTCCCACCGTAAGGGTAAGACCCCAGGAAGACTACCTGGTTGATAGGTCGAAGGTGTAAGTGCAGTAATGTATTTAGCTTATCGATACTAATAGGTCGAGGACTTGACCAAAATCATTAACTAAATGATATACAGTTTTCAGAGTATTAACTCTAAAAGATAAAGATTATGTGGTTATTATAGCAAAGAGGATACACCTGTTCCCATACCGAACACAGAAGTTAAGCTCTTTAGCGCTGATGGTACTTGGAGGGCGACCTCCTGGGAGAGTAAGACGTAGCCACGTAATCTTTTTTTATGTTCAAAATAAAAAATACAAGGAGTTAAAATGAAAACTGAAAAAATAATCGATTTTAAAGAAATCAAGAGATTAAATCTTATAGATCAAAAATCACTAATGGAAAGAGCTTTGAAGTTATCAGAAGAGGTTGGGGAAGTTTCCCAGGCAGTATTGAGTTCATCAAATGTATGTGGGTGTGGATACAAAGAAAAAACAAAAGAAGATATAGTTGAAGAGTGTTTAGACGTAATAATTGTAGCAAGCTCAATAATAAGCCAGAGTTATGATAATGAAATTAATATGGATGAGATAGTTAATATATATAAGAAAAAGCTTAAAAAATGGGAAGAAAAATGCAAAACTATATAAATTTTAAAATATTAGATAACTTAAGTTGATTAAATATAGACTTAAGTTATTTTTATTTATAAAGAATTAGTAATGTAAAATTAATATCATTATACGTAGGAGGTTATACTCATTTTAAGTATATTTTGATTGGTAACAATTTTATTAAATGATCTTTAATCTATTTGTAATAGTATAAAAATTTAATAAAAATATAAATAAGTTAACATAATAGTTGGAGAAATAGAAAAAATATTTTTTATTGAATACTAAAATTTCTAATCAAAGTAGAAAGTGTATATAAAAATATATAATTTAAATAAAAAAATTTAATTAATGATAAATAAATTAGAAATGTGGATAAAAAATAGAAAATCGGTATATAAGCTAAGTCTAGGATGTATATAATGTTAATAACATAAACAAAAATTGTGTATAACTTAAAAAAATAAACTAATTATAAAAAATACTAAAAAAAGTTAAGAAAAAGTATTGACGATATAAAGTATAGGTGGTATAGTAATACATGTCCTTAAGAAAAGGACAAACACGAAAGAGAAACAACAGAAAAGAGTTGACAAAGTAAAATTACTTTGATAAACTAAGGAAGTTGTAAGGAATGAACTTTGAAAATTAAACAGTAGGTTAATTTATACAACTAATGATTCTTAAAGAATCGAAAACAAACCAAGCCAGATATTCAGATAATGATAGTCTGAGCAGGTAACAACTTTTATTTGAGAGTTTGATCCTGGCTCAGGATGAACGCTGGCGGCGTGCCTAACACATGCAAGTCGAGCGATTCTCTTCGGAGAAGAGCGGCGGACGGGTGAGTAACGCGTGGGTAACCTGCCCTGTACACACGGATAACATACCGAAAGGTATGCTAATACGAGATAATATGTTTTTATCGCATGGTAAAAACATCAAAGTTTTTGCGGTACAGGATGGACCCGCGTCTGATTAGCTAGTTGGTAAGGTAATGGCTTACCAAGGCGACGATCAGTAGCCGACCTGAGAGGGTGATCGGCCACATTGGAACTGAGACACGGTCCAAACTCCTACGGGAGGCAGCAGTGGGGAATATTGCACAATGGGCGAAAGCCTGATGCAGCAACGCCGCGTGAGCGATGAAGGCCTTCGGGTCGTAAAGCTCTGTCCTCAAGGAAGATAATGACGGTACTTGAGGAGGAAGCCCCGGCTAACTACGTGCCAGCAGCCGCGGTAATACGTAGGGGGCTAGCGTTATCCGGAATTACTGGGCGTAAAGGGTGCGTAGGCGGTCTTTCAAGTCAGGAGTGAAAGGCTACGGCTCAACCGTAGTAAGCTCTTGAAACTGTAAGACTTGAGTGCAGGAGAGGAGAGTAGAATTCCTAGTGTAGCGGTGAAATGCGTAGATATTAGGAGGAATACCAGTTGCGAAGGCGGCTCTCTGGACTGTAACTGACGCTGAGGCACGAAAGCGTGGGGAGCAAACAGGATTAGATACCCTGGTAGTCCACGCCGTAAACGATGAGTACTAGCTGTCGGAGGTTACCCCCTTCGGTGGCGCAGCTAACGCATTAAGTACTCCGCCTGGGAAGTACGCTCGCAAGAGTGAAACTCAAAGGAATTGACGGGGACCCGCACAAGTAGCGGAGCATGTGGTTTAATTCGAAGCAACGCGAAGAACCTTACCTAAGCTTGACATCCTTTTGACCGATGCCTAATCGCATCTTTCCCTTCGGGGACAGAAGTGACAGGTGGTGCATGGTTGTCGTCAGCTCGTGTCGTGAGATGTTGGGTTAAGTCCCGCAACGAGCGCAACCCTTGCCTTTAGTTGCCAGCATTAAGTTGGGCACTCTAGAGGGACTGCCAGGGATAACCTGGAGGAAGGTGGGGATGACGTCAAATCATCATGCCCCTTATGCTTAGGGCTACACACGTGCTACAATGGGTGGTACAGAGGGCAGCCAAACCGTGAGGTGGAGCTAATCCCTTAAAGCCATTCTCAGTTCGGATTGTAGGCTGAAACTCGCCTACATGAAGCTGGAGTTACTAGTAATCGCAGATCAGAATGCTGCGGTGAATGCGTTCCCGGGTCTTGTACACACCGCCCGTCACACCACGGAAGTTGGGGGCGCCCGAAGCCGGATAGCTAACCTTTTGGAAGCGTCCGTCGAAGGTGAAATCAATAACTGGGGTGAAGTCGTAACAAGGTAGCCGTATCGGAAGGTGCGGCTGGATCACCTCCTTTCTAAGGAGAATTACCTACTGTTTAATTTTGAGAGTTCATTAGAACCTCAAAATTAGTACTTTAAGCAACAGAATAAATTGAGTGAATACGAAATTTGTTTGTTGGCGACGTACTTTAGTACTTTGAAAACTGTATAACATTTAGTGATATGACATCATTTTTTATAAATAGACAAGAAAAGTCTTTAAAATAACTTTAATAACTGGTCAAGTTATTAAGGGTGCAGGGCGGATGCCTTGGCACTAGGAGCCGATGAAGGACGTGATAAGCTGCGATAAGCTTCGGGGAGTTGCACGTAAACTTTGATCCGAAGATTTCCGAATGAGGAAACTCACTTAGAGTAATGTCTAAGTATCGTTAAGTGAATACATAGCTTAGCGAGGGGAACCCGGGGAACTGAAACATCTAAGTACCTGGAGGAAGAGAAAGAAAAATCGATTCCGTAAGTAGCGGCGAGCGAACGCGGAACAGGCCAAACCAACAAAGTTTTCTTTGTTGGGGTTGCGGACATATCATCAACGAAGAGGCTATTGTAGACGAAGAGAGTTGGAAAGCTCCGCTATAAAGTGTAACAGCCACGTAGTCAAAACGAGAAGACTTCAGATATGATCCAGAGTACCACGGGACACGTGAAACCCTGTGGGAAGCAGGAGGGACCATCCTCCAAGCCTAAATACTACCTAGTGACCGATAGCGCATAGTACCGTGAGGGAAAGGTGAAAAGAACCCCGGGAGGGGAGTGAAATAGAACCTGAAACCCTGCACTTACAAGCTGTGGGAGCACATTACTTGTGTGACCGCGTACTTTTTGTAGAACGGGCCAACGAGTTACGTTAAGTAGCAAGGTTAAGCACTTAAGGTGTGGAGCCGTAGCGAAAGCGAGTCTTAAATGGGCGATTTAAGTTACTTGACGTAGACCCGAAACCGGGCGACCTATCCATGAGCAGGTTGAAGCGAAAGTAAAATTTCGTGGAGGACCGAACCCACGAGCGTTGAAAAGCTCGGGGATGACTTGTGGATAGCGGTGAAATTCCAATCGAGCCCGGAGATAGCTGGTTCTCCCCGAAATAGCTTTAGGGCTAGCCTTGAGCTTAGAGAAACGGAGGTAGAGCACTGAATGTCCTAGGGGGTATTGCACTTACCGAAGACTATCAAACTCCGAATGCCGTCTTCTTTTGCTCAGGAGTCAGACTGTGGGTGATAAGATTCATAGTCAAGAGGGCAACAGCCCAGATCGTCAGCTAAGGTCCCTAAATGTACGTTAAGTGGTAAAGGATGTGGGATTGCACAGACAACCAGGATGTTGGCTTAGAAGCAGCCACTCATTTAAAGAGTGCGTAATAGCTCACTGGTCGAGTGATCCTGCGCCGAAAATTTCCGGGGCTAAAACGTACTACCGAAGCTACGGCATCATTTATGATGGGTAGGGGAGCTTCGTATGCAGGCTGAAGCATGACCGTAAGGACATGTGGACAGTATACGAGTGAGAATGTTGGCATGAGTAGCGAGACGTGGGTGAGAATCCCACGGGCCGTAAACCCAAGGTTTCCAGGGGAAGGTTCGTCCGCCCTGGGTTAGTCGGGACCTAAGCCGAGGCCGAAAGGCGTAGGTGATGGACAACAGGTTGATATTCCTGTACCACCAATAACCGTTTGAGGAATGGGATGACACAGTAGGATAAGCTAACCACACTGTTGGTTATGTGTGGCTAAGTACTGAGGCAGTCAAGATAGGCAAATCCGTCTTGATAATGCTAGGGTACGATGGGGAGCCCTTTCGGGCGAAGTAGCTGATTTCACACTGTCGAGAAAAGTCTCTACCGAGGTTAAAGGTGCCCGTACCGTAAACCGACACAGGTGGGTGAGGAGAGTATCCTAAGGCCAGCGAGAGAACTATTGTTAAGGAACTCGGCAAAATGACCCCGTAACTTAGGGATAAGGGGTGCCATCCATTGGATGGCCGCAGAGAATAGGCCCAAGCGACTGTTTACCAAAAACACAGGTTTCTGCTAAGTCGCAAGACGATGTATAGGAGCTGACGCCTGCCCGGTGCTGGAAGGTTAAGGGGATCTGTTAGGAGTAATCCGAAGCAGTGAACTTAAGCCCCAGTAAACGGCGGCCGTAACTATAACGGTCCTAAGGTAGCGAAATTCCTTGTCGGGTAAGTTCCGACCCGCACGAAAGGCGTAACGATTTGGGCACTGTCTCAACAATAGACTCGGTGAAATTGTAATCCCGGTGAAGATGCCGGGTACCTGCGACAGGACGGAAAGACCCCATGGAGCTTTACTGTAGCTTGACGTTGGGTCTTGGTACTACATGTACAGGATAGGTGGGAGACTATGAAGCATGGACGCCAGTCTGTGTGGAGTCACCCTTGGGATACCACCCTTGTAGTACTGGGATCCTAACCAGAGGCCTTGAATCAGGTCTTGGGACACCGTCAGGTGGGCAGTTTGACTGGGGCGGTCGCCTCCCAAAAAGTAACGGAGGCGCTCAAAGGTTTCCTCAGCACGGTCGGAAATCGTGCGAAGAGTGTAAAGGCAAAAGGAAGCTTGATTGCAAGACATACAGGTCGAGCAAGGACGAAAGTCGGACTTAGTGATCCGGTGGTTCCGCATGGAAGGGCCATCGCTCAACGGATAAAAGCTACCCTGGGGATAACAGGCTTATCTCCCCCAAGAGTCCACATCGACGGGGAGGTTTGGCACCTCGATGTCGGCTCATCACATCCTGGGGCTGTAGTAGGTCCCAAGGGTTGGGCTGTTCGCCCATTAAAGTGGTACGCGAGCTGGGTTCAGAACGTCGTGAGACAGTTCGGTCCCTATCCGTCGCAGGCGTAGGAAATTTGAGGAGACCTGTCCTTAGTACGAGAGGACCGGGATGGACGTACCTCTGGTGTACCAGTTGTTCTGCCAAGGGCATGGCTGGGTAGCTATGTACGGAATGGATAAGCGCTGAAAGCATCTAAGCGCGAAGCCAACTTCAAGATAAGATTTCCCACCGTAAGGGTAAGACCCCAGGAAGACTACCTGGTTGATAGGTCGAAGGTGTAAGTGCAGTAATGTATTTAGCTTATCGATACTAATAGGTCGAGGACTTGACCAAAATAAAATGATTAACTCTAGATGGTATACAGTTTTGAAAGTACTAATAAAACTAAATATGCGGGTGTAGCTCAATGGTAGAGTTCCGGCCTTCCAAGCCGGCTGTGAGGGTTCGATCCCCTTCACCCGCTCCAAATAAAGATTATGTGGTTATTATAGCAAAGAGGATACACCTGTTCCCATACCGAACACAGAAGTTAAGCTCTTTAGCGCTGATGGTACTTGGGGGGCGACCCCCTGGAAGAGTAAGACGTAGCCACGTAATCTTTTTTATTGATAAAGACACACAAAAATGTAAAAAGAGATATGAATTAAATTCATATCTCTTTTTATTTATAATGAAATTATAAATAATTATTATGATATATTTAATTAAAATAGTAAGTGACTTATAAGAGTAAATAAAAACAATCATTTTAATCCTTTTACTAGATGAAAAATATTTATAAAAATATCTAAGTATTTATGAATATTTTTTGTAAAGCAGGAGATAATTATAATGTAAAACTTAATATAAATAAATTACTCAATCTCCCCCATTTTAAAAAGGTCTCTATCCCCCATAGAGGCCTTTATTTTTTTATAAAATATTAGTGAATTAAAGCAGATTACATATACATTCATTAACAATATCATAAATAGTTAAGCAAGCAGATTCAAATTAACACTACTGCTATATAATGACATTATATAATTCTTCATTAAATAAAAGTTGAATTTCATATCGTTAAAAGACTTATATAAATAAGGTTGAAATCGTAGGATAGTGGGTAATATATAAAGAATATATTACGACAAATGGATGATTTATGTAAATTTTATTAAATAAAGCACAAGATATATATAGATATATGTTATAATTAAATGGTAAAGAACGAATGTTCGTGAGAGAGGAGTGATATTGTTGGAATTTAAATTAAAATCGGAATTTAAGCCTACGGGAGATCAGCCTGAGGCTATAAAGTCAATAGTAGATGCTATAAATAACAATGAAAAGTTTTCTACTCTTCTAGGGGTAACAGGATCTGGTAAAACCTTTACTATGGCTAATATTATAAAAAACGTAAATAAGCCAACATTGATATTAGCTCATAATAAAACATTAGCAGCTCAATTATACAGTGAATTTAAAGAGTTTTTCCCGGAGAATGCAGTAGAATACTTTGTAAGTTACTACGATTACTATCAGCCAGAAGCATACGTAGCTCATAGTGATACATATATAGAAAAAGATGCAAGTATAAATGATGAAATAGATAAGCTTAGACACTCTGCAACAGCAGCAATATTAGAAAGAAGAGATGTTATAATAATTTCATCTGTATCCTGTATATATGGATTAGGGGATCCAGAAGACTATAGACAACTTATGGTATCTCTAAGACCAGGAATGGAAAAGGATAGGGATGAAGTTATAAAGAGATTAATAGATATACAGTATGAAAGAAATGATGTTAACTTTGTTAGGGGTACTTTTAGAGTTAGAGGAGATATTTTAGAAATATTCCCTGCAAGTAATGATGAAAAGGCTATAAGAATAGAATTTTTTGGTGATGAAATTGATAGAATAACAGAAATAGATTATGTTACAGGTAAAATGGTAGGGGTGAGAAATCATGTAGTAATATTCCCGGCATCTCACTATGTAACAACACCAGAAAGAATAGAAAAAGCTATAGTTGAAATAGAAAAAGAGCTTGAAGAAAGAATAAATGAATTTAAAGACAATGATAAATTACTAGAGGCTCAAAGAATTGACCAAAGAACTAGATATGATATAGAAATGTTAAAAGAAATAGGATTCTGCCAGGGTATAGAAAATTACTCAAGACATATAACAGGCAGAAAGCCAGGAGAGAAGCCATATACATTAATGGATTTTTTCCCAGATGATTATTTAATAATAGTTGATGAATCTCATGTTACAGTACCACAAGTAAGAGGTATGTATGCCGGAGATAGATCTAGAAAAGGTTCGCTTATAGATAATGGATTTAGATTACCATCAGCTTATGATAATAGACCTTTAAATTTTGAAGAATTTGAAGAAAATATTAATCAAATACTATTTGTAACTGCAACACCAGGACCATATGAGATACAACATTCAACAACTATAGCAGAACAAATAATAAGACCAACAGGTTTACTTGATCCTATAATAGAAGTTAGACCTATAGACAATCAGATAGATAATTTAGTAGGTGAAATAAATAAGGTAATTGAAAAGAATGAAAGAGTTTTAATAACAACTCTTACTAAGAAAATGAGTGAAGATTTAACCAACTACCTTAAAGAAATTGGTATAAAGGTCAAGTATTTGCATTCAGATATAGATACTCTTGAAAGAGTAGAGATTATAAGGGATCTAAGATTAGGTAAGTTTGATGTATTAGTTGGTATAAACTTACTTAGAGAAGGATTAGATATTCCAGAAGTTTCCTTGGTGGCGATATTAGACGCAGATAAAGAAGGATTCTTGCGTTCTGAAACATCATTAATACAAACTATAGGACGTGCAGCTAGAAACTCAGAAGGTAAAGTTATAATGTATGCAGATAGAATAACTAGGTCTATGCAAAGTGCTATAGAAGAAACAAAAAGAAGAAGAGAAATACAATCACTATATAATAAAGAGAATAATATAACTCCTACAACTATTAAAAAGAGTATTAGAGATGCTATAGAAGCTACGAAAGTCGCTGATGAAGAAGTTATATACGGAGTTAAAGAAACTGATGATATAGATGAAATAAAAGCTAATATAGCTAAATTACAATCAGAGATGATGGAAGCAGCTCAAAATTTACAATTTGAAAGAGCAGCAGAACTTAGGGATAAGGTAAAAGAATTAGAAGAAAGGATAGAAATTAATGGAAGATAAAATCATAATAAAAGGCGCAAAAGAGCATAACTTAAAAAATGTTAATATAGAACTTCCGAGAAATAAATTTATAGTATTTACTGGATTATCAGGATCTGGTAAATCTTCTTTAGCTTTTGATACTATATATGCAGAAGGTCAAAGAAGATACGTTGAGAGTTTGTCAGCTTATGCTAGACAATTCTTAGGTCAAATGGAAAAACCAAATGTAGAATATATAGAAGGATTATCTCCAGCTATATCTATAGACCAAAAAACAACATCTAAAAATCCTCGTTCTACTGTAGGTACTGTAACAGAAATATATGATTATTTAAGATTATTATTTGCTAGGGTAGGGGAAGTACATTGTCCTACTTGTGGTAAATTAATTAGTCAAATGACAGTCCAAGAAATTGTTGATAAAATGATGGAATTTGAAGAAAGAACTAAACTTCAAATATTATCACCAGTAGTAAGAGGTCAAAAGGGAACTCATAAAAAGATACTAGAGAATATAAAAAAAGAAGGATTTGTCAGAGTTAGAGTTGACGGAGAAAACTATGAAGTTACAGATGAAATAGAATTAAATAAAAATCAAAAACATAATATAGAGGTTGTGATTGACAGAATAGTTATAAAAGATGGAATAGAGGCTAGACTAGCAGATTCAATAGAAACAGCTATAAAATTATCTGATGGTCTTGTTATTGCTCAAATAATAGGTGGAGATGAAATACTTTACTCAACTAAATTTGCATGCCCAGAGCATGGAGTAGGTATAGAAGAACTATCTCCAAGAATGTTCTCATTTAACAGTCCATTTGGAGCATGTGATGCTTGTAATGGTTTAGGAGAAAGTAGAGAAGTAGACCCAGATTTAGTTATACCGAATAAAGATTTATCTATAAAACAAGGTGCTATAGCAGCGTGGGGTTCTGTAAGCACAAGTGATGATACATATTATAGTAAAATGGTTAGAAGTTTAGCAGAACATTTTAACGTATCACTTGATACACCATTTAAAGATTTGCCTGAGGACTTTGTTCAAGAGTTACTTTATGGAAAAGACAATGTGATAGTTGAATTTATATTTGAATCAAAGTTTGGAGGAAGAAGAGAATATAGAGCGCCATTTGAAGGAGTGATAGTTAATCTAGAGAGAAGATATAGAGAAACTAACTCAGAATATTCAAGAGAAAAAATAGAAGAATTTATGGCTGAAACTCCTTGTCCAAAATGTAAAGGAGCAAGACTTAAGAAAGAAGTATTATCAGTATTAGTAGATAATAAAAATATAATGGATGTAACTAATTTTTCAGTAAATGAGCTTATAGACTATATAGAAAATATTAATTTAAGTGAAAAGCAAAAGTTTATAGCAAATGAAATACTAAAAGAAATAAGAGGAAGAGCATCTTTCTTAAGAGATGTTGGTTTAGATTACTTAAACCTATCAAGAAAAGCAGGAACTTTATCAGGAGGGGAAGCACAACGTATAAGACTTGCTACTCAAATAGGTTCAGCTTTAGTTGGAGTTTTATACGTACTAGACGAGCCAAGCATAGGGCTTCATCAAAGAGATAACGATAGATTAATAGGAACATTAAGACATCTTACAGATATAGGTAATACTCTTATAGTAGTAGAACATGATGAAGATACAATGAGAGAAAGTGATTATATAGTAGATATTGGTCCAGGAGCTGGGGTACATGGAGGTAATATCGTTGCACAAGGTACTTTAGATGAAATATTAGACAATGAAAATTCTATAACAGGACAATATTTAAGCGGTAAAAAACAAATTACTATACCAGAAGAGACTAGAGAAGGAAATGGTAAATACTTAGAAATAGTTAAAGCTACTGAAAATAACTTAAAGAATATAAATGTAAAGTTCCCTTTAGGTAAATTTACTTGTATAACAGGAGTTTCAGGTTCTGGTAAAAGTACATTAATCAACGATATACTTTACAAAGGAATAGCTGGAAAGATAAATAGATTAAGAGAAAGACCAGGAAAGCATAAAGAAATAAAAGGGATAGAAAATATAGACAAAATAATAAATATAGACCAAAGTCCAATAGGAAGAACACCTCGTTCAAATCCTGCAACCTATACGGGTGTATTTGATATGATAAGAGATTTATTCGCATCAACTAATGAAGCTAAAGCTAGAGGATATCAAAAAGGAAGATTTAGTTTCAATGTGAAAGGTGGAAGATGTGAAGCTTGTAAAGGTGATGGTATTATAAAAATAGAGATGCACTTCTTACCAGATGTGTATGTACCTTGTGAAGTATGTAAGGGCGAAAGATATAATAGAGAAACACTACAAGTTAAATATAAAGATAAAACAATAGCTGATGTATTAGATATGAATGTTGAGGAAGCTCTTAAATTCTTTGAAAACATACCTAATATAAAAAGAAAATTAGAAACATTAATGGATGTTGGACTTTCATATATAAAATTAGGACAACCATCTACACAATTATCAGGTGGAGAGGCTCAAAGAATAAAACTTGCTACAGAATTAAGTAAAAGACCAACAGGTAAGACTTTATATATATTAGATGAACCTACAACAGGACTTCATATGGCAGATGTAGACAAGTTAATACAAGTACTTCAAAGATTAGCAGACACAGGTAATTCAATAGTAGTTATAGAGCATAACTTAGATGTTATAAAAACTTGTGACTACATAATAGATTTAGGACCTGAAGGTGGAGATAAAGGTGGTCAAATAGTTGCCACAGGGACACCAAAAGAAGTATCTAAAGTTGAAGGGTCTTACACAGGGATGTTCTTAAAGAAATATTTTGAATAAATAAGTGAAATGAACTCAGTGAATTTTAAGTAACAGACGTGGATGAGTGAATTTAAAAGAATATATAATAATTTTAATAAAATTAATTTTTTATTTAGCCAATTTTGTAATTTTAATTGCAATATTGGCTAAAACTATATAAGTAATATTTAGAATTGTAAGAAATTTAACATATATGTAAAAATATGTTAAAATATAAATGAGAAACTTAGACAAAAAAGGAGATGATTTATATGTCAGCAAAAAAGAAATCTAAATTCTCATTTCCAACAGCCTACACTGTAATACTTATAGTAATGCTATTAGTGTTAGGACTTACTTATGTAATACCTTCAGGAAAGTATTCAAAATTACTTTATGATGCTGAAGCAAACGTATTCGTAATAGAATCGCCTACAGGTCAAGTATCAGAAAAAAAAGCAACTCAAAAAACACTGGATGAACTAGGGGTAAAAACTAATCTAAGTAAATTTACAGATGGTTCTATAAGTAAACCAGTGGCAATACCAGGGACTTATGAACAACTACCAAAAGAAAAACCAACAGTATTTAAAGCATTAACAACATTTTTAAATGCACCTATACAAGGTTTATATGATTCAATAGATATAATTGCTTTCGTTCTTGTAATAGGTGGTATAGTAGGAGTAATAAATAAAACAGGAGCATTTACAGCGGGTATAAGTGCTTTATCAAGAAATCTAAAAGGAAAAGAAGCTTGGTTAATAGTAATAATAACAGTAATAATAGGAATAGGTGGAACAAGCTTTGGATTAGCAGAAGAAACAATAGCATTTTATCCAATAGTAGTGCCGATATTCTTGGCAGCAGGATATGATGCATTAGTAGCAATTGCAGCAATATATCTTGGTTCTTGTATGGGAACAATGGCATCAACAGTAAATCCTTTCTCTACAGTTATAGCATCAAATACAGCAGGAATTGATTTTACAAGTGGAATGCCTTTAAGAATATTTATGTTAGTTGCAGGTCTTGCAGTTTGTATATTCTACACAGTTAAGTATGCAGAAAAAGTAAAAAAAGACCCAAGTCAATCATTAATATATTCACAAAAGAAAGAATTAGAAGATCACTTCCTAAAAGGTCATAATGAAGAAAATGTACCTGAGTTTACATGGGGAAGAAAATTAATGTTATTAATATTTGCATTATCATTTGTTGTAATGGTATATGGTGTAAAAGAATTAAAATGGTCATTTAAAGAAATGACATCATTATTCTTATTTGTAACATTCATACTAGCTATATTTGCAAAACTTAGTGAAAAAGAATTTGTTTCTGAATTTGTTGCAGGAGCAGCAGATTTACTAGGAGTTGCATTAATAATTGGTCTTGCGCGTGGTATCACTATAATAATGGATGGTGGTATGATAAGTGATACTATATTATATGGATTAAGTAATGTAGTATCAAATATGAGTGGTATAGTATTCTCAACAGTAATGTTCTTTGTTTATATATTACTAGGATTCTTTATATCTTCATCTTCAGGACTTGCAGTTTTATCAATGCCTATAATGGCACCTCTTGCAGATGTTGTTGGAGTAAACAGAGACGTAATAGTAAGTGCATATCAATTTGGACAAGGACTTATAAGTTTTATAACTCCTACAGGATTAATACTTGCATCACTTGCTATGGTAAATGTAACTTATGATAAATGGCTAAAATTTGTAACACCATTAATTATAATGATATCAGTACTTGCAATAGTAGTACTTGGTATAGGTGTAATTATATAGATTAATACTAAAGGAGTGTTTTAAAATAATTTTTGAGATTTATTTTAAACACTCCTTTTTAATAAATTCTAATAACTGATTTTAATAGAAGAGTGTATATTATAATATACATTACATAGTTTAAAAGCATCAAAATGAGCTATCTCTTTTGGAGATAGCTCTATATGAAAAAGAGGAATTAATTACTAGTAATTTCTTTTGCAGAAAGTTCTTTTTCGTAACCTGCTATTTCAGACTTTGATGCATATATAAAATGTCCAGGTCTTATTTCTACCCATTCAGGATTTTCAGTAGAATAATCATGAATACTTGGATCATATTTTATACGGACTCTGTTTTTTTCATAATCAGGGTCTGGTAAAGGTATAGCAGATAGTAAAGATTTAGTATAAGGATGAAGTGGATTTTCATACAATTCATCAGCAGTAGTAAGTTCAACTAACTTACCTTTATGCATAACCCCTATTCTATCGCTTATATATTTAACCATTGAAAGGTCATGGGCGATAAATAGATAAGTTAAGCCATTTTCTTTTTGAAGCTTTCTAAGTAAGTTAACAACTTGTGCTTGAATAGAAACATCTAGTGCAGATATAGGCTCATCAGCAATTATAAATTTTGGTTGTATAGCTAGAGCACGAGCAATACCTATACGTTGTCTTTGCCCACCAGAGAATTCATGAGGATATCTACTAGCATGTTGTTCATTAAGCCCTACAGTTCTTAACAACTCATAAACTTTATCTCTTCTTTCTTCTTTAGTTTTACATAGGCCATGTACATCTAAACCTTCGGCAATTATATCAGTAACAGTCATACGAGGATTTAGACATGCCATAGGATCTTGGAATATCATTTGCATATTTTTATTTACATGATTTTTCTCATCTTTTTTCAATTTTTTAGAAGAGATATTTTTACCATCAAATTCTATTTCTCCACTAGTTGGATCATAAAGTCTTATTATAGCTCTACCAGTAGTAGATTTACCAGAGCCAGACTCCCCAACCAAACCAAATGTTTCACCTTCATATATTTCAAAAGAAACATCATCAACAGCTTTAACAGTAGTATTTCTATCTATTCTAAAGTGTTGTTTTAAGTTTTTAACTTTTAATAGAACTTTTTTACTCATCTGCTTTCACCTTCTTTCTACCTACGTTATTAGGTCTTTCAATCTTTGGAGCCAATGGATGTAATAACCATGTAGCTGCATAGTGTGTATCGCTAACTTTAAACATAGGTGGTTCAGCTAAGTGATCTATTTTAAGAGCGTAATCACTACGAAGAGCAAATGCATCTCCTTTAGGAGGGTGCATTAAATCTGGAGGAGTTCCAGGTATATTATATAAATCATTATCTCCTATATCTAAAGTTGGCATAGAACCTAAAAGTCCCCAAGTATACGGATGCTGAGGATTATAGAATATATCATTAGTTGTTCCATGTTCTATGATTTTACCAGCATACATAACTGCAACTCTATCAGCCATATTAGCAACAACTCCAAGGTCATGAGTTATAAATATAAGGGCAGCTCCGGTTTTTTCCTGAAGAGCTTTCATAAGCTCTAATATTTGAGCCTGTATAGTAACGTCTAATGCAGTTGTTGGTTCATCTGCTATTAGAACTTTAGGATTACAAGCTAAAGATATAGCTATTACTATACGCTGTCTCATACCACCTGAAAATTGATGAGGATATTGTTTAAACCTTTTTTCAGGTTCAGATATACCAACTAAATCTATAAGTTCTATAGCTTTAGCCTTAGCTTCTTCCTTACTAAGACCTTGATGCTTAATAATACCTTCCATTATTTGTTTTCCTATGGTCATAGTAGGATTTAAAGAAGTCATAGGATCTTGGAATATCATTGCAATATCTTTACCTCTTAATTTTTCCATCTCAGGTTCACTAAGTTTAGTTAAATCTTTACCGTTAAATAATATTTCACCATCTTTTATATAACCATTTGCAGATAGTATTCTCATTATAGTTTTACAAGCAACGGATTTACCAGAACCAGACTCACCAACTATAGCAAGTGTTTCACCTTTATGTAAGTCGAATGTAACGCCTCTAACAGCTTGAACTTCTCCACCATATGTATTGAAACTAACGCACAGGTTTTTAACTTCTAATAATTTTTCCAATCAACTCATCTCCCTTACTAATTATTGATTACGCATTTTAGGGTCAACAGCATCTCTTAGACCATCAGCTAATAAATTAAGAGCAAATATCAAAGAACAAACTACTATTGATGGGATAAACATCATATATGGGTAGCTTTGTAATGATTTAAATCCTTCATTTATTAATACACCAAGTGATGCTTGAGGTGGTTGAAGACCTAACCCTATAAAACTTAAAAATGCTTCATAAAATATTGCTTGAGGTAGTGAGAACATGATCATTACCACAATAGGACCAATAACATTAGGGAAAAGATGTTTAAAAATAACTCTAAAATCAGAAGAACCTAAAGTTTTAGAAGCTAATACAAACTCTTGATTTTTAAGTCTAAGTACATGAGAACGAACAACTCTAGCCATACCAGTCCACCCAGATACAGCCATTGCTAAAGAAATTGATAATATACCTGGATTAAATACCATTATGAAAAGTGTAACAATAACCAACTGAGGAATACCTGTAATTATCTCTATTATACGTTGCATTACAAGGTCTACTTTACCTCCATAGTAAGCAGATATACCACCATAAGCAACACCTATAAGCAAATCGAAAACAGCTGCTAAGACCGCTATGAATAAAGAAACCCTAGCGCCAATCCACGTACGAGTCCAGATATCACGTCCAAGTGCATCTGTACCAAATAAATAGTTTTCTTTTATATTTTTCTCAGCATAAACGTCAACACCATTTGAATCTTTACCATCCATTATACCTAAAGAAGATACTATAGGCATTTTAGGTGGAATCTTAACGTTTCTTATGTTTTGAGATTTATAATCATATTTAGAAAAAATAGGTGCGAATATAGCCATTAACACTATAGTAAAAAGTATTATTAATCCAACTACAGCCCCTTTATTTTTAAATAATCTTTTTCGAGCATCTTGCCAAAAAGTTAGACTTTCTCTAGTAATAGCTTCATTATCTCCTGACTGTATAGGAGTAGGTTCAAATAAATCAGCTGTTAACTCTACTTCTTGACCATCAATTATTACTTTATCAACCATTTTATTTACCTCCTGCCAAACGGATTCTTGGATCTATTACACCGTAAAGTATATCTACTATTAATATAACTGCTATGTAGAATGCACTATAAAGTATAGCAACCCCTGAAATTATGAATAAGTCATTTATAGATATAGCATTAACTAATAAGTCACCTATACCAGGTACAGCAAAAACTTTTTCTACAACTAAAGAACCTGTAAGAAGTCCTGCAGCTAAAGGACCTAATATAGTTATAACAGGAATTAATGCATTTCTAAGAGCGTGCTTTAAGATAACTGTGGATTTTTTTAAACCTTTTGCTTTAGCAGTAATTATATAATCAGAGTTTAGAACTTCAACAAGTTCTGTTCTAGTAAAACGAGCAACGTTTGATATTGTAAAAAATGAAAGTGCAATTGATGGAAGAATAGTCCAAACATATCTAAAATCTGAACCTAAAGGAACTCCCCAAGCTATAGGTAGTATTTTTAATTTACTTGCAATATACAATTGGAGTGAAGCTGCAAATACAAATGATGGAACAGAAACTCCTATTACTGAAAGTATAGTACAAGTATAGTCCCAAATAGTATTTCTCTTAAGTGCAGCGACAATTCCAAGTGCTAAACCTATGAAGGTACCTAAAACTAAAGATTGAGCACCCAACATAGCAGAAGGGCCTATACGACTGGCAATGATATCTTCGACTTTCTTATTAGATTGTTTAAATGAAATGCCAAGGTCACCTTTGAATACACCTGTAAGATATCTTACATATTGGACTGGAACAGGATCATCTAATCCATAAGTAGCTTCCAGTCTAGCAATTTGTTGAGGATTTAACTTTTGTTCATTAAATGGACTGCCTGGAAGAAGTCTTACCAAGAAAAATGTAACTGATATGACTATAAATAAAGTTATAAACATATATGCAATACGTTTTAATACATAGCGAAACATCGCTACCCCCCCTTTTTTTGAATTTTTAATTAAAATCACTAGTTTTAAGTGATATAGAATCTAAGTATAATAATTAATTTAGTTTTATATAATTATGATATAAACATAAAACTTATACCAATAGTAATTGTTGATATTAACAAACCAGATATTAATAAACTATTTGTAAGATAAAAGCTATTTTCTCTATTAACGTAATCTTCAATTGTCATGTTAATATCTTCTGTTAATACGCCTTTTCTTCTTTGAAATTCTTGACTTAATTTATTAAAAGAGAAAAGTGTGATATTAAAAAATCCTTTTTCCCAAACGAAACATAATAATCCGAAAAGGAAATAAATCATACCAACAATAAATGCACAATTTAAAAATGAATATGCACTAAATTTGTTGATAATTGAATATAATAAACTGATAATAGCATTAATTGCAAGAAGTTGAAAAGTATTTTTCATATTCGAACCGCCTTTCGAGCTTGTTTATTATTTTAATTGTAGTAGCATAATAAAGTATTTTCAAGTTAAAATTAATATTTTCATATAAAAAAATTTTTTTAATTAAAAAATCAGAAAATTAAAAAAAACAAATGATTTTTATTATAACATGTTATATAATAAACTTTAAATATATGAGTTTATTTGTAAATTGGATATAGGGGAGGATGTTTACTATGTTTTTAAAAAGAAAAATATCAGTATTAGCAACAATAGCATTAGTAAGTTCAAGTTTGCTTGTTGGATGCAGTAGCACAGGAGGATCTAGCTCTAGTGGTGGAGGAGAAGCTACTTCAGAAGAAGTTCTTGCTAATAAAAATGCAAGAAATGCTATAGCTATGGCTATAGATAAGCAAGCCTTATGTGATGTTATATTAAATAATGGATCAATTGCATCTGATACATTTACACCATCTAACTTGGCATTTGACAACGGAAAAGATTATGCAGAGTACACAAAAGATAAAGGTGTAACTTATGATGAAGAAAAAGCTAAAGAAGCATGGGCAAAAGCTAAAGAAGAAGTTGGATTCGATACTGTTACACTTGAGTTATTAACTTTCGACCATGACTCAGGAAAAAGAACAGGTGAATTTATCCAAGCAGAATTATCTGATGCATTAGAAGGATTAAATGTAGAAGTTAAAAATCTTCCTTTCAAGCAAAAATTAGCAGAGGAGACAGCTGGAAACTTTGACTTAGCTTACTCAGGATGGGGAGCTGACTATCCAGATCCATTAACATTCCTACAAACAATGCAAACTGGAAACCAATTCTCTAAGCAAGTTGGATATAAAAGTGATGAATTTAATAAATTAGTAGATGAAGCTACAAAAGCAGAAACTACAACTGAAGCATATGAAAAATACGCAAAAGCAGAAGAATTAATGTTATCTGATGGATTCTTAGCGCCAATTCAACAAAAAGGAAGAACTTATTTAGAGAAGCCTTATGTTTCAGGAATAATAAATTATTCTTGGGGAGCTGACTATGATTATAGATATGCAGATGTAGATAAACCAGAAAAAGTTCTTAATATAGATATAAGTTCAGATATACCTACAATGGACCCAAGTAAAGCAACAGACGTTTCATCTTTCACAGTTATGAATAATACTATGGAAGGATTAACTAGAATAGATAAAGATGGTAAAGTTGAGCCAGGTGTGGCTGAATCTTGGGAAGTTTCTGAAGATGGATTAACTTGGACTTTCAAGTTAAGAAAAGATTCTAAGTGGTCAAATGGAGACCCTGTAACAGCTAAAGATTTTGAGTATTCTTGGAAAAGAACTTTAAACCCTGATACAGCATCTGAGTATGGATACATAATGAATGATATAGCAGGGGCAGCAGAAGCAGCTGATAAAGGTTCAGAAAATGTAGGGGTTAAGGCTGTTGATGATTATACATTAGAAGTTAAGTTAAACAGAAAAGTTTCTTACTTCCCTGAATTAGTATCATTCCAAGTATTCTTCCCACAAAATCAAAAATTTGTTGAAGCTCAGGGAGATAAATATGGTACTACAGCAGATACTCAAATATATAATGGACCATTTACTTTAACAAATTGGAAAGTAGAAGACCAATATACTATGGAAAAAAATCCTAACTATTGGAATAAAGATATAATCAAATTAGATACTATAAATACTAAAGTAGTTAAGGAAACTAGTGCTTCAGTTAACTTATATGAAGATGGTCAAATAGATAGATGTCTATTAGATTCTGACTTTGTTGATAAATATAAAGATAGTAAGGAAGTTCACAACTACGGTCAAGCGTCTACATTCTTCTTACAAGTAAATGGTGGGAGAGGAGCTTCTAAATAAAATAAATTAAAAGCTTTATAATATAGCCTAAGTACTTTAATAATAAATAATTTTAAAAATTTTAAAAGTAAATATATTGATTTTGCTAAAGCGTAGGTATAAATTAGTTTTGACTGTTTTATATCTACGCTTTTAATTTTAATAAAATAATCTATGGGAATAATTTATTTTTTTAGGGTATAATTCTAATATGAAAATATAAAAGTGGAGGTAATAAATTGTTTGACATACAGGATCATTTAAAGAAACTTCCAGCACAACCTGGTGTATATTTAATGAAAGATAAGTTTGATAATATTATATATGTAGGAAAGGCTGTATCCTTAAAAAATAGAGTAAGACAATATTTTCAATCATCTAAAAATCATCCTTCAAAAGTAAAGTCTATGGTTAAAAATATATATAAATTTGAGTATATTATTACAGATTCAGAATTAGAAGCACTTATATTAGAATGTAATCTGATTAAGCAATATAGACCTAAATATAATGTTTTATTAAGGGATGATAAAACATACCCATATATTAAGGTAACAACTAATGAAGATTTTCCTAGAGTATTAAAAGTTAGAAGAGTACTAAAGGATAAGGCAAGGTATTTTGGTCCATATACTAATACAACAGCAGTGAATGATACATTAGAGATAATAAGAAATACTTATCCAATAAGAACTTGTAATATAGATATAGATAAAGCTATAAAGAACAAAATGAGACCATGCTTAAATATGCATATAAAAAAGTGTGTAGGCCCATGTACAGGAAATGTAAGCAAGGAAGATTACAATAAAATGATAGAAGAAATAATACTTTTCTTATCAGGTAAAGAAGAAAAATTAATTGAAATACTGACTGAGAAAATGAATAAATGTGCTATGGAATTTAATTTTGAAGATGCAGCTATGTACAGAGATAAAATTAGAAGTTTAGAAGAAATGATGCAAAAGCAAAAAATAGATGCCACTACATCAGACTTAAATCAAGATGTTATAGCAATGGCAAGAGCACATGATGAAGCTTGTGTTCAAGTATTCTTTATTAGAAATGGTAAAATAGTAGGTAGAGAACATTTTATATTAGAAGGGGTTATGGAAAGTGAGAGAGCATCTATATTATCATCCTTTGTTAAGCAGTTTTACATGGAACAAGAGTATATACCAAAGGAATTAATAATAGAAGATGAAATAGAAGACAGTTTTATACTAGAAGAATGGTTATCTGCTAAAAAAGGGCAAAAAGTTACTATAAGGGTTCCTCAAAAAGGAGAAAAGAAAAATCTAGTAGAAATGGTAAGAAAAAATGCTGTAGAATATCTTGAGAAATTTTCCGATATGAACAAGAGAAAGTACGAAAAAAGTATTGGAGCTTTAGATGAGTTAAAAAATATATTAGGATTAGACAAAAGACCAAAAAGAATAGAGTCCTTTGATATATCAAATATACAAGGTGTAGACTCTATTGGTTCTATGGTAGTATTTACTGATGGAAAAAAAGATAAAAAGGAATATCGTAGATATAAAATAAAAACAGTTATAGGTCCTAATGATTTTGATTCTATGGCAGAAATAGTAGAAAGAAGATTGAAGTATGGAGATTTACCAGATTTAATTCTTTTAGATGGAGGAAAAGGACAAGTTAGTGCAGTAAAAAAAGTTTTAGAAAGATATAATGTAGAAATACCTCTATGGGGAATGTATAAAGACGATAAACATAGAACAAAGGGACTTATTTCCCAGGAAAAAGAGATTGAACTAGATAAAACATCTAACTTGTATAGATTTGTCGCAAGTATTCAAGAAGAAGTTCATAACTATGCTATAACATATCACAGAAGTTTAAGAAATAAATCTTTGACAAAATCAGTTCTAGATGATATACAAGGAATAGGGGAAAAAAGAAAAAAAGCTCTATTAAATCACTTTAAAGATATAGAATCTATAAAAAAAGCTAACATTGAAGAATTATTAGAAGTGGAAGGAATGAATAGAGCAGCCTGTGAGAATGTTTACAATTATTTCAGAAAGGGATAATAATATGAATTTCATCGATAAGGTTTCAATCAAAGAAATTATAAAGGATTTAGAATTAGAAGTAGTATATATGCCTGATAATAAAGAGTACTATGTATATTCTCAGGATGTAAATAGGCCAGGATTACAATATGCTGGATATTTTGAACATTTTGCTTATGATAGAATTCAAATAATAGGAAGAGCAGAATATAATTACTTTAGTTATTTAGATGCAGAAAGAAGAGAAAATGTACTAGATAAATTATTTTCTTATGAAATTCCTGCACTTATAGTAACAAGAGGATTGGAAGTTAATTCTGATGTCATAAAATATGCTAAGAAGTATGGAAGAATAATTTTAAGCACAAAGAGAAATACAACTAGATTTATAAACAGATTATCAAATTATTTAGATGATAGAATGGCACCTCATACTACATTGCATGGTGTATTAGTGGATGTATATGGTATAGGAGTATTAATAAAGGGAGAAAGTAGCATTGGTAAATCAGAAACAGCTTTAGAATTAGTTCAAAGAGGTCATAGATTAGTTGCCGATGATGCAGTAGAAATAAGAAGATTAGATGAAAGTGTACTTTTAGGGCAATCCCCAGAGTTACTTAGACATTTTTTAGAAATAAGAGGGATTGGTATAATAGATGTGAGAAGCTTGTATGGTGCTGGCGCTGTAAAAAATAGTAAAACTATTGATTTAGTAGTGCACTTAGAGGCTTGGAATGAAGATAAATATTATGATAGATTAGGATTAGACAAAGAATTTGAAGAAATTTTAGAAGTAAGTGTCGAGAAGTTAGTTGTACCAGTTAAACCTGGTAGAAATACAGCTATGATAATAGAAGTTGCAGCCATGAACTTTAGGCAAAAGGGAATGGGATATGATGCAGCACAAGAATTTACTAAAAAATTATCTCAACTTATAGATACTAAGAAGTGCTAAGTAAAAATATTTAAAAAGATGGTGTAGGTAGGAATAAATAATAAGCTTATCTACACTTTTTATTTGTAAAATATTATAGTATGTAAATAAAAAGTGAATTGACCAATATTATTTAATTAGCTCAATTCACTTATATTAAAATTTTACTAATTTAGGTTAAACTGTTGCATCAGACTCTTTTATACAAGTGCATTCTCCATTATTTACATTGTAAACTAAGCTCTTATCAAAATAGTGAGTATGAAGGAATTTATGAGCAACTTTTCCATGAGGTTCTCCTAAGAATTCATCATATAATGCTACTATAGCAGGATTTTCATGAGATTTACGAAGTTTTTTATTTCTATCTATATTATATAACCCTAAAGCCCTTTTCTTAACAACATCATAATCACCATGATGATATGGTTGACCAGCACCAGCAATACATCCACCAGGACAAGCCATTACCTCTATTATATGGTACTTAGAGTTTCCGTTTTTAACTTCATCCATGACTTTTCTAGCATTTCCAAGGCTACTAGCTATACATACATTTACAATAGTACCATCTATATCTATACTAGCTTCCTTTATACCTTCCATCCCTCTAACTTGAGTGAAGTTTACATCAGCAAGTTCTTTATCAGTTACCCATTCATAAGCAGTACGAAGAGCAGCCTCTAAAACACCGCCAGTAGTACCGAATATATCAGCAGCCCCAGAAGATTTACCTAGTGGGTTATCAAAATCTTTTTCATCTAATGTTAAGAAATCTATACCTGCTTCTTTTATCATTTTAGCAAGTTCTCTTGTAGTTATAGAAACATCAACATCGAGAACCTCTTCTTGACCTAATTCAGTTCTAGAACATTCATATTTCTTAGCTACACAAGGCATCACTGAAACAATATACATATCTTTTGGTTTTATATTTATAACTTTAGGAGCAAAATAATTCTTAGCTATAGCTCCAAACATTTCTTGTGGTGATTTACAACTTGAAGGAAGATTTAGAAATTCTGGATAGTTTTTTTCAACAAAGTTTATCCAAGCAGGGCAACAACTTGTTAAGATAGGAAGATTTTTACCTTTTTTAAGTCTGTGTAAGAACTCAGAAGCTTCCTCTAATATAGTAAGGTCAGCAGAGAAGTTAGTATCAAATACATATTTAAAGCCAAGAGCTTTTAACGCAGATACCATTTTTCCTGTAGTTATAGTACCTGGCTCTAATCCAAATTCTTCTCCTAAAGCAACTCTTACAGCAGGAGCAACTTGAACGGCTACAGTCTTTTCTTTTTGATTTAAGGCATTCCATACAGTAGGTATATTATTTACCTCTGTTAAAGCTCCTGTTGGACATACTGCTATACATTGACCACAGAAAGTACATTCAGTTTCACATAAATAAGAATTGAAGAAGGTGCTAACTTCTGTGCCAAATCCACGATTTATGCCAGATAAAACGCCTACACTTTGTATATCATTACACATTGTTTCACATCTTCTACATAAGATGCATTTGTCATGGTCTTTTACTATTGATTCTGTTGAAGTGTCTTTTGGAGAAGTTGATTGTTCGCCTTTATATCTGATTTTTCTTATACCTAAATCAGCGGCTATACTTTGTAATTCGCAGTTTCCATTTTTCTCACAAACTAAACAATCTTGAGGATGGTCTGATAATAATAATTCAACAACATTTTTACGAGCCTTTAAAGCTTCTTTAGTATTGGTTTGAACATCCATACCTTCTTTAACTAAAGTACCGCAAGCAGGAACTAAACCTCTTCCAGCACTAACCATACATACACGGCAAGATGCGCATTGGTTAATCATATTTATTTCTTTCATTTTTAGGTGACAAAGATTAGGTATTTGAACATTTACTTCTTTTGCAGCTTCTAAAATAGTACTGCCTTTAGGAACTGAAACAGACTTGCCATTTATAGTTAAGTTAACTAAACTCATTTTTATCCCCCCAATAAAGCTAAATTTATTGTTTTATGATAGCATTAAATTTACAATTATCCATACAAGCACCACACTTTAAGCACTTAGAAACATCTATTACGTGTTTTTCTTTAGGTTTACCAGATATACATCCAGCAGGGCATATTCTGCTACACTTAGTACATCCCTTACAGTCATCAGTTATGATGTAATCAAGAAGTGCTTGACACTTTCCAGATGGACATTTTTTATCTACAACGTGAGCAACATACTCATCATAGAAGTTATCAAGTGTACTTAAAACTGGGTTAGGAGCACATTTACCAAGGCCACATAAAGAAGTAGTCTTTATAGTTGTTGCCAACTCTTTTAAATCAGCTAAATCTTGTAAAGTACCTTTACCTTCTGTTATTTTTGTAAGCATTTCAAGTAATCTCTTATTACCTATACGGCAAGGAGTACATTTACCACAAGATTCTTCTACAGTAAATTCTAAGAAGAATTTACATATATCTACCATACAATCGGAATCATCAAGAACGAGCATACCACCTGAACCCATCATAGAACCTATAGAGCTTAATGATTTAAAATCTATAGGAGTATCAAGGTTGTTAGATGCAATACATCCACCAGATGGTCCTCCAGTTTGAACAGCTTTAAACTCTCTTTCATTAGGTATACCGCCACCTATTTCATATACTATTTCTCTTAAAGTAGTGCCCATAGGAACTTCAACAAGACCTACGTTATTTATTTTTCCACCAAGTGCGAAAACTTTAGTTCCTGGAGAATTTTCAGTACCGTACTTAGTAAACCATTCGGCCCCTTCATTTATTATTGCAGGGATATTAGCGAAAGTTTCAACGTTGTTTAAGCAAGTTGGTTTATCCCATAAACCACGCTTAGAAGAACTATAAGTCTTCATTCGAGGCTCTCCACGTTTACCTTCTATTGAATTAATGAGAGCAGTACCTTCACCGCAAACGAATGCTCCAGCACCATACTTTAAGTCTATATTAAAGTTAAAATCTGTACCTAATATATTGTCTCCAAGAAGACCAATTTCTTGGGCTTGAGATATAGCAACTTTTAACCTTTCTATTGCAAGAGGGTACTCAGCCCTTATGTATATGTGACCTGTATCAGCACCTACAGCATAGCCACATATAGCCATAGCTTCTAATACGCTGTGAGGGTCACCTTCAAGTATAGATCTATCCATGAATGCACCTGGATCACCTTCATCGGCGTTACATACAACATATTTTTGACCTGGAGGAGTTTGAGCAGTAGATTCCCATTTAACTCCTGTAGGGAAACCGGCACCACCCCTACCTCTAAGGCCAGAAGCTTTCATTTCCTCAATAACTTGTTCTGGTGTTAATTCATTTATACATTTACCAAGTGCAACGTATCCTTGACATCCTAGATATTCGTTTATATTTTCAGGATTTATATGACCACAATTTCTAAGAGCAACACGAGATTGCTTTTTATAGAAGGACATATCGTCATGTTTTTCAACTTTTCTATGACCAAGGGCAGGTTCTTCAAATAATAATCTTTCAACAACTTCATGCTTAACTAGATGTGTATCAACTATCTCCTTAGCATCGTCAGGAGTTACTTGAACATAGAAAACATTATCAGGGAAGACCTTAACTATTGGACCCTTAGCACAGAATCCAAAACATCCTGTAAGATGAACTTCAGCTTGACTTTCAAGACCTGCATTTTTTATTTCATTTCTCAAATTTTCTATTATAAGATTACTATCTGCAGAAGTACATCCAGTACCTCCACAGACTAATAATTCTCTTTTTGTTAAGTTCCCTTTAGAATGATTTTCTCTCATATCAAGGGCTGGTTTATACTTTGCAACCAGGCTTTTTAATTCTTCAAAAGATTTTATCTTACTCATTTATTTCCCCCCTTAGCAATTTACTTCTGTCTCTCTATAATTGTCTAAGATACTAGTAACATCTTCAGGCTTAACTTGTCCATAAACTTTACCATTTACCACAACAACCGGAGCAAGGCCACATGCACCAACACATCTTAATCCCTCAAGAGAGAATTTAAGATCCTTTGTAGTTTCTCCAGATTTTATACCAAGTTCTTTTTCAAATTGTGCTAATATTTTATCTGCACCTTTAACGAAGCAAACAGTACCTAAACATACACTTATTTTATATTCACCTCTTGGCTCAGTGGTAAAGTAAGAATAGAAACTAACAACACCGTACACTTTAGATGGAGCAACATCTAAAGCTTTAGCTATATAAAGTTGTACTTCTTTAGGCAAGAAGCCAAATATACCTTGAGCATGGTGTAGTACTTGGATTAAAGCGCCCTTTCTAGTTTCAAGAGAATCAATGAAGTTGTCTAATTGGTCAAATAAATGCTTGTTACGTGAATAAAAGTCACACATACAAATCCCCCTTATCGTATAAAAAATTTAAACTAATAAAACTTTAAAGTATAATAAGAGTTTTATTAAAAATTAACTTTATAAAATAATACTTATCTTATAATAGTAGATTTTATATTATTTTATGCTAAAAAGTTAATTAAAATTAAGATATACCCATTGGAAATATGTTAAATCAGTAAATCTAAGATGAAAAATTAGATGAGTATTACGATGTTAGTAAAGATGTGATAGTTTAAATGATAATTATATTATAATATATAAAATAGTTAAAAAGTTAAAATTTAAAGAATTAGTGAAAGAATATTTTGAATTGTCTAAAAATATACGATGAATAAAAGTATGCATCAAGTTAAAACTCAATACATACTTTTATTTATTACAATACAGGAGATAAAAGTCTAGAAATAGACTGTTTTATTCTCACTATATTTGATCTTGAATTATATATATCTAAGGTAATTTCTTTAGATTTTAGAATGTCATTTTCAAATATTTTCTTTTGTTTCTTAGCAACTTCAGGAGAGTACATAAATGCATTAACCTCAAAGTTTAACTCGAAACTTCTTATATCCATATTAGCTGTACCAATAGAACAGATAGTATCATCAATAACTATGGTCTTAGCATGTAAAAATGCATTCTCGTCATAAGTATACAGTTTTGCACCGAATTTTAATAGCTCACCTGCATAAGAGTAAGATGCCCAATATACAAATGGGTGGTCAGGTTTAGATGGTATCATTATTCTAACATCAACACCAGATAGACATGCTACCCTTAGTATATCTACTAAAGTTTTATCTAAGATAAAATAAGGGCTTTGTATATAAAGATACTTCTTAGCTCCCTGAATCATTTTCATATACCCATATTTTATTTCATCTAATTCTGTTATATCAGGACCACTAGATACAATTTGAACACCAACATTGTCACAAGAAGTTTCAGTTGGAACCATAGTATTTTTTTGAATGAAATACTTATCCATATCTAAATTTTCCTGAGTTGTAAATCTCCAATCAAGCATAAATCTAATATTTAAATCTCTTACACATTCTCCTGTAAGTTTAAGGTGAGTATCTCTCCAGTAACCAAATTTAGGGTCTTTACCTAAATATTCATCACCAACATTATTCCCACCAACGAAACCAACATTACCATCTATAACAACGATTTTACGATGATTTCTATAGTTTAGGTTGAAGTTTACTATTTTCATAAAAGAAGGGAAGAAGCAACCAACTTTAACTCCTGCTTTTTTTAACTTAGCTATAGATTTATCTGAGAAGAGTCTACTTCCTACAGCATCATATAGAAGCCTTACTTCTACACCCTCATCTAATTTTTCTAATAGAATATCTATTACTTTATTTCCGATGTCATCATCTTTAAATATATAAAACTGTATATTTATATATTCCTTAGCCTTTTTTAATTCATCTAATAGAGAATCAAAAAATTCCTTAGGTTTTTCATATATATCAACAGAGTTATTAGTTGAATAATGTGCATAGTTAGAATTAGCTAGAGCATAAATAATATCCTTATTAGCTAATAAGCTAGGATCTAGACTGTTATCACATTCTAACTTAGCGTGAGTGTTAACTATATTATCTTTTAAAATTCTATCTTCTTCTTCTTTAATCTTAAACATATTATCTTTAGAGATTCCATGTCCAAAAGTAATATACAATACAAAGCCTACAGCAGGAATGGTTAAAAGTATAAGAATCCATGCCATTGTAGTTTGAGTATCTCTTTTTTCTCTAAATATAAGATGTATAACTGCAGAAAAGTTTAATATATAGATTAGTGTCACAAACATTTCATAGGCTGAATCTTTAACAAAAGATAAGTTCATCACAAAACCCCCTTCTAGAATAAGTACGAATAAATATATATTTTAATACTATTTATAGTACATAGTCAATAAATAAGGTATAAATTTAACGAAAACACAAAAGTATGTCGAGAAAATAAGGATTAGCTAACAGAATGTCTTAATAATAAAAAAAGAGATTATACTGTGATTATAGTATAATCTCTTGAATATTTATATTAATTAAGCTGCTTTCTTAGCTTCTGAAGATTCTTCTTTATTAGCATATAAGAAGAAGTATATACCAGCAACGAATATTGCCCCTCCTAATATGTTACCTATTGTAACTGGTATTAAGTTATTCATGAATATGCTTGGTACGTTTATAGCAGCTGCATCAGCGGCAGTTTTGTGAGCTGCTTCTAAGAATGCAGTATTTCCTTTAGCGAATAAACCTGCGAATAAGTATCCCATGTTAGCAACACTATGCTCAAATCCAGCACAAACAAATAAGAATATACCGATGAATCCAGTTAAAACTTTACCAGATATATCCTTAGCTCCGTAGCTCATCCATACAGTAACACAAACTATCCAGTTACATAATATACCTGATATCATAGCAGATATCCAAGGGAAACCTAATTTACCGATAGCATTTTTAACAACAACACCACCATATAGTCCGTTACTCCAATCGAATACACCAGACATACTAACCATCCATGCAACTAATACTGCACCTAATAAGTTACCTATCCAAACTAAAGCCCAGTTCTTGAAAGCTTGTCCCCAAGTAACTTTTTTCTTGAAAGCTGCTAAAGCTACAAGTATATTTCCTGTGAATAAGTCCGCACCAGCTATTAAAACAAATATAAGTCCAGCAGGGAACATAAGTCCAGCTACCATTTTACCTAATCCGTAAGTAGCAGGGTTTGCTAATAAGTTGTAAGCAGCTGCAACTGATCCTAAAGCACCGAATGCTATGTAAGCACCAGCTAAGAATGCAGAAGCTAAAACTTTTTTAGTTGGCGTAGTAGCCTTTTTTATACCAGTGTTGATAGTGTACTCTGCTATTTCAGCTGGCATAAGCATTTTCTTATCTGACATATAAAGTCCTCCTCTAAAATATATAAATATTATTAAATAATAAATTTCAAACTTGTTATGAAATTTTAATTTTTCTGTCGAAAAACACAACAGTAGTAATTATACAATAAAAATTTAACTTTGTATACATAAAACATTCAACTTAATAAAATGTGAAATTAATCTACAAAAACGTCTTTTATAATGTGAGTAACTATGTTTAAAAATATATATTTAGTATACATGGTTTGTATTTGTAGATAAATTAACTATGATGGTGCTATAATCTTTTTAAGTGCTTATATAAAAATAGGGGGTGGATTTATGGACAAAAGATTCTTAACACCCAGGGAAGTAGCAAATGCTACTGTAAATGTAGGTATAAATAAAGCTAACTTATCTACTAGCTCATGTATTAGGTTAGGTATGCTTGCAGGTATTTTTATAGGCTTTGGAGGATTAGGAAACATACTATTCGGTCAAACTATATCTAATATAGACCCAGGGCTAGGTAGATTTGTTGGAGCGATGGTGTTCCCTGTTGGACTTATGTTAGTTGTAATATGCGGAGCAGAACTTTTTACAGGAAACAATTTAATGACCTTAGCAATTTTAGAAAAGAAAATAACTATAGGTCAAATGTTTAGGAATTGGAGCTTTGTATATTTGGCAAACTTTGTAGGATCTGTAGTTCTAGCTTTAATTGTATTTTATTCAGGTACATTATCTGGTGATGCAGCTACTAAAGCAATAGCTATAGCAGAATCTAAAGCAAATCTTGATATTTTGCAGATGTTCTTAAGAGCTATAATGTGTAATATTTTAGTTGTTTTAGCAGTATGGATGGCTACAGCTTCTCAAGATATAGCATCAAAAATATTTTCATGTTGGTTCCCAATAATGCTATTTGTATTATGTGGATTTGAACATAGTATTGCGAATATGTTCTTCATACCTATGGGAATGTTATTAGGTGCACAAGTTAGTATAGTAGGATTACTAATAAATCTAGTTTTTGTAACATTAGGAAATATTGTAGGAGGGGCTATAATTATTCCCTTTGCATATCATAGATGTTACCTTAAAAAAACAACATCAAAAAATACTAATTAGGAACATTGCGTTGATATAGCTATATCAACGCTTTTTTAATTTACTTTAGACCTTTATATATTGTTATTTTTTTTTTAATACATTATTATATATAAGATAGATGAAATTAATAAAATACAAGTAAATGAATATAAATAAGTATATAAATATGTATAATTAGTATAAACTAGGAGGAAATATAGATATATGAATAAGGAATTTATATATAACAGTTTATTAGATATATTAGGCGAAGAAAATAAAGGAAATATAATGGTAGATGAGCCGATGAAAAAACACATATCATTTAGAGTTGGTGGACCTGCCGATATATTAGTAAAGCCAAATACAGAAGAACAGATAAGAGATATTATAAAACTATTAAAGGAAGAAAACGTTCCATATATTGTAATAGGAAATGGTTCAAACTTATTAGTTAAAGATGGTGGAATAAGAGGAGTTGTTATTGAAATATCAAATAATTTCAATGACTTCGAAATAGAAGGAACTACTGTAAAAATTAAATCAGGAGCAATGCTTTCTGTAGTTGGGAAAGCTGTAATGAGGGAAGAGTTAAAAGGCTTTGAATTTGCGGCTGGAATACCAGGTACATTAGGTGGGGCATTAGCTATGAATGCAGGTGCTTATGGCGGAGAAATGAAGGATATAGTTAAATCTGTAAGACTTATGGATACAGATGGTAATATATTTGAGTTTACAAATGAACAAATGGAATTTGAATATAGAAAAAGTATTTTAACTAGAACAAACTATATAGTATTATCAGCAGTAATAGAATTAGAAAAAGGAAACTATGAAGAAATAAAAGAAACAATGAAAGACTTTACTCAAAGAAGAGTTACAAAGCAACCTTTAAGTTTACCAAGTGCGGGAAGTACTTTTAAAAGACCAGAAGGACACTTTGCAGGTAAATTAATAGAGGACTGTGGATTAAAAGGTCTTACATTAGGTGGAGCACAAGTTTCTGAAAAGCACAGTGGATTTGTTGTTAATATAGGCAATGCTAAAGCTAAAGATTTATTGGATTTAATGTATGTAGTAAAAAGTACTGTTAATGCTAAGTTCAATGTTTTACTTGAAGAAGAGGTTAAGATACTTGGAGAGGACTAAAATATGCAAATATTAGCAGATTATCATACACACACTATATATAGTCATGGAAAAGGTACAATAGAAGAGAATGTTAAAGTGGCTATGTCTAAGGGTATAAAAAAAATCGGAATATCAGACCATGGATATAGACATATGACATATGGTGTTAAACTAAAAGATATACAAAAAATGAGAGAAGAAATTGATAAATTGAACCAAAAATACCCTAATATAGATATCCTTTTAGGAATGGAATGTAATATACTAGATAAAAATGGTAACATAGATATAAATGAAAATATTATACATTTTTTCGATTACGTAATGGCAGGGTATCATTTTGGATCAGCTCCAACATCATTAAAAAGTATGATGAATCATTTTAATAATTACATTATAAAAAATGAAAAGGCAAAAGAGTATAATACTCAAGGCATAATAAATGCTATGAGAAACAATGATATTTTTATTATAACGCATCCTGGAGATAAAGGAGATGTGTATATAGAGGAAATAGCTAAGGTGGCAAAAGAGACTAATACAAGACTTGAAATTAATAGTAGTCATGGATATTTAAATGTAGAACAGCTAAAAAAAATAAAACATTTAGGAAATACATTTATAATAGGATCTGATGCACACATACCTAATAACGTAGGAAATTTTGACAAAGCTATGAAGACTATTAAAGAAGCTAAATTAGATTTATTATTTGTTGAAAATATAAGAGTATAAAAATTTAAGGGGGTAAGTTAGATGAAATTTGTAATAGTTACTGGACTTTCTGGGTCAGGAAAAAGTGAAACTATGAGAGCTTTAGAAGATATGGGATTTTATTGTGTAGATAACTTACCACCTGCTTTAATAACAAAATTTGCAGAGTTATGTTATCAACCAAATTCAAGTATTGATAAAGTTGCTTTAGGTATAGATATTAGAGGAAGAAGATTTTTCAAGGAACTTCATGAGAGTTTAGAGTATTTAAAAAAAGAAAACTATAAATATGAAATGTTATATTTAGATTGTTCAGATAGAGTATTATTAAATAGATATAAAATGACAAGAAGAAATCATCCTCTTTCTATGAACGTATCTTTAACAGAAGGTATAAAAATGGAAAGAGAGATAATGGAACCCTTAAAAGAAGTATCTGATTCTATTATAGATACGACTAATATGAAGCCTAAGGATTTAAAGGAAGAGATAAGCAAGATATACTCTCAAGGAGAAGAAAATAATAAATTAACTATATCTGTATTATCATTTGGATTTAAACATGGTATACCAGCAGATTGTGATTTAGTATTTGATGTAAGATTCTTGCCAAATCCATACTATCTAGAAGAATTAAGACCTAAAACAGGTGACGAACAAGATGTAAGAGATTATGTTATGAATTCTAAGATAAGTCAAGAATTTTTTTACAAATTAAATGATATGATACAATTTTTAGTACCACAGTATATAGAAGAAGGAAAGCAACATTTAGTTATTGGTATAGGTTGTACTGGAGGTAGACATAGATCTGTAACTATAGCGAATCTTATATATGATGAGCTGATGAAAAAAGGATATAGGGTCGTAAAGAAACACAGAGACTCTATGATTAGATAATCTGGAGGAAAAAATGAGTACTATATTTTTTATAGTAGGGGTAACAGGGTGGGTTTCTTTATTAATATCATTTTATTTATATAGAAGAATTGTAAATGAAAGAATCAAGCCAAGATATCTTAGAAGTAAGGAAAGTGTAGAACCAAAAGTTGTTGTTATAGGAGGAGGTACAGGTCAATCAATTTTCTTGAGAGGTCTAAAATACCATACTAAAAATATAACTGCAATAGTTACTGTTGCAGATGATGGTGGAGGATCTGGAGTATTAAGAGAAGACTTAGGGATGTTGCCTCCAGGGGATATAAGAAATTGTCTGTTAGCTCTTGCCAATATAGAGCCTACTATGGATGAAGTTATGAAGTATAGATTCACAGAAGGTGGCTTAAAAGGTCAAAGTTTTGGCAATCTGTTTTTGGCAGCAATGAATGGTTTATATGGAAATTTTGAAGTTGCTGTATATAAAATGAGTCAAATATTTGCAATAACTGGAAAGGTATTGCCAGTAACATTAGAAGATATAAATCTTGTAGCAAAGCTAAAAGATAAAAGCATAGTAAAAGGGGAATCGAATATTCCAAAGGAAGTAAAATCTAAAAATACATCTATAGAAAAAGTATTTTTAGAACCATCTAATGCAAAACCGTTGGACGAAGTTATTAACTCTATAGAAAATGCTGATATAATAGTTATAGGTCCAGGAAGTTTATATACAAGTATAATTCCAAATCTTTTAGTTGATGGAGTAGTCGATGCAATTAAAGCGTCAAAAGCCCCAAAGGTATATATATCTAACATAATGACCCAACCAGGGGAAACAGACGAATACAATGTTTTGCAACATGTAAATGCAATAATAAAACATTCAAGTGAAAATATTATTGATTATGTGATATCAAATAATGAAATATTACCAGAATATATATATGAAAGATACCAAAAAGATGGTGCTAGTCAAGTTTTACTAGACAAAGGGCAAAAAAATACCCTTAAAGGTATGGGGGTAAAATCGATAGAAGAAAACCTAATTGAGATAAAAAATAATTATATTAGACATGATGCAGATTGCATTTCTAGTATAATAGTTGATTTGGCACTAAGTCATAAAAATGACACTATGAAGTAAAAAAGGATTTTAAGTATTTATGTAGAAATCCTTATTATTATGTTAGTTTTAAGGAGTGAACATCTATGAGAGAAGAGGTTAGTGCCGGAGGTGTAGTACTATTTGGCAATGCCATACTTTTACTTAGAAAATTCAATGGAGATTGGGTTTTACCGAAAGGAAAGGTAGAAGAAGGCGAAAATAGGCAAGAGGCAGCGTTACGAGAAGTTTTAGAAGAAACTGGGGTAAAAGCTGAAATACTGAAATATTTAGGTGAAATTCATTATACATTCAAAGAAAACTGGGATGAAAACAAAGCGGTTCATAAAACTGTATTTTGGTATTTAATGCATGCAAGAAATATGGATACAATACCTCAAAAAGAAGAAGGGTTTATAGATGCTAAGTTTATACATTTAGATAGGGTAGTAGACTTGGCTAGATATGATGATGAAAAGGAAATCATCAAAGTTGCTTTACAAGAAATAAAAAAACGATTAAAAAAGAACAGTTAATAGGTGATAATTATGTCTTTTTCAGCTGAAACGAAAAATGAGTTAGCAAGAATTACGTCAGATAATGATAATTGCAACATAGCTGAATTAGCTGCTCTAGTAAGATTATCAGGAAGTATACAAATTGTAGGATATAAAAAATTAAATTTAAAGATAACTACGGAGCTAAACTCTATAGCTCGTAAGGTATTTAGACTACTAAAACAAAATTTTGGTATAAACACAACTATATCGGTAAATAAGAATCAAATGCTAAAGAGAAATAATAGCTATGTTCTTATGGTTACTAGTGAAATGGGAGCACAAAAACTTATAAAGGATTTAGGGATATTAGAGCCAGGAGATGGATTTTATCCTTTAAATAAAGTACCAAGTCATCTTTTAAAAGATGATGAATGTATAAGAGCTTTTATAAGAGGTGCATTTCTTGGAGGAGGATCTATAAGTGATCCGGGGAAAAATTATCATATGGAGTTTGTAACTAACAATGAGGAATTTGCAGAATCCCTACAGAACCTTATAAATTCATTAGGATTTAATTGTAAAATAGTTCTTAGAAAGAATAACTATGTAGTGTACTTAAAGGAAAGTGAACAAATATCGGATTTATTAAGTATAATAGGAGCTCACAATGCACTTTTAAGTCTTCAGAACACAAAAATTGTAAAAGCAATGAGAAATAATGTAAATCGTATAGTTAACTGCGAAACTGCGAATCTTTCAAAAACTGTTAATGCAGCAGTTAGACAGGTGGAAAATATTAAGTTTATACAAGAAACTATCGGAATAAATAGTTTACCTGAAAACTTGCAAGAAATAGCTAAAGTTAGGCTAGAATGTGAAGACTTAACATTAAAGGAATTAGGAGAAATACTAAATCCTCCAATAGGTAAGTCTGGTGTAAATCATAGATTAAGAAAAATAGAAGAGATAGCTAACAATCTTAGGAATAAGTAATATAGGGGTTATATTTATATAACCTCTTTTTGTATATAAAAATACGGTATATATTAACTAATAGTTCGTTATTTTAAGGATATATACTGATTAAAGGTATAAATATGATAGCTCAATAGATAAGTGTTAAAATTAAAGTTTTATCACCTTATTTTATGGTAATATAAGAAGATAAGACAGGAGGTGGTTTAGTGAGCAAAGATTTCGCACATCTTCATGTTCACACGGAGTATAGTTTACTTGATGGTTTTTCAAGAGTAAAGAAGCTTGTGAGTAAAGCAAAAGAATTGAATATGAGTTCTATTGCCATAACAGACCATGGTTGTATGTTTGGAGTAATAGATTTTTATAAAACAGCTAAAAAAGAAGGAATAAAACCTATAATAGGTTGTGAGGTATATACAGCACCTCGTAGATTAAGAGATAAAGACCCTAATTATGATAAAAATCAAGGACATTTAGTTTTATTAGCAAAGGATATGGAAGGATATCAAAATCTTATAAAACTAGTATCTACTTCTTATGTAGAAGGATTTTATTATAAACCAAGAATAGATATGGATGAACTTAGAAAATATAGTAAGGGAATTATAGCTTTATCAGCATGTTTAGCAGGAGATATAGCACAATCTCTTATGGATAGAAATTATGAAAAAGCAAAAAAATACGCTTTAGAATATGAAAGTATATTTGGAAAGGGTAATTATTATTTAGAAATACAAGACCAAAACATAGAAGAGCAAAGGTCTGTAAATGAAGAAATAATAAAACTTTCAAGAGAAACAGGTATACCATTAGTTGCTACAAATGATGTACATTATGTTAATAAAGAAGATGCAAAGATTCATGATGCACTTATGTGTATTCAGATGGGTAAAACTTTAAACGATCCAAATAGAATGAGGTTTGGTAGTGATGAATTTTATCTAAAATCAAGAGAAGAAATGGAAAGGGTATTTCCAGACGTCATAGAGGCATTAGATAATACTGTAAAGATAGCAGAACAATGTAATGTAGAATTTGACTTCAATACAATACATTTACCACAATATGAAGTTCCTAAAGGTTATACACCAGATAGCTATCTTAGAGAACTTTGCTTTAAGGGATTAGAAGAAAGATATGGTACCCCAAGTCAAGAAGTTATAGATAGACTTAATTATGAATTAAGTGTCATTGAAAAAATGGGATACGTAGAGTATTTCTTAATCACATGGGATTTTATAAATTTCTCTAAAGAAAATAATATAATGGTAGGTCCAGGTAGAGGTAGTGCGGCAGGTTCTATTGTTGCATATACCCTTAAAATAACAGATATAGACCCTATAAAATACTCACTGTTATTTGAAAGATTTTTAAATCCAGAGCGTGTATCCATGCCCGATATAGATATTGACTTCTGTTATGAAAGAAGAGAAGAAGTTATAGATTATGTAAAAAGAAAATATGGTGAAGATCACGTTGCACAGATAATAACTTTTGGAACAATGGGAGCTAAAGCTGCTATAAGAGATGTTGGTAGAGTTTTAGATGTACCATATAACAAAGTAGACAAAATAGCAAAAGAAATTCCATTTGCTTTAGGGATGACAATAGATAAAGCTCTAGAAACCAATCCAAATCTAAGAGCATTATATGAACAAGATAAAGAAACAAAAGAAATCATAGATATATCAAAGCAAATAGAGGGAATGCTTAGACATGCATCTACCCATGCAGCAGGTGTAGTTATATCTAAAAATCCAGTAGATGAATATGTACCACTATATAAACACCAAGATGCTATAACAACTCAATTTACTATGACTACATTAGAAGAGCTTGGTCTTTTAAAGATGGATTTCTTAGGACTGAGAACTTTAACTGTAATAAGAGATGCACTTGAATTGATAGAAAAAAATCATGGTGTAAAAATAGACTTTTCTAAAATGGATTATGATGATAAAAAAGTATATGAACTTTTATCATCAGGTAATACGCTAGGTGTATTCCAATTAGAAAGTGCTGGGATGAGAAGTTTCATGAAACAATTAAGACCTGATAATTTCGAGGATATAGTGGCAGGAATATCTTTATACAGACCGGGTCCAATGGATTCTATACCTACTTATATAGAAAACAAGAATAATCCAGATAAAGTTAAATACCTACATGAGTCTTTAAGACCTATAATGGATGTTACCTATGGATGTTTAGTATATCAAGAGCAGGTTATGCAGGTTGTTAGAGATTTAGGTGGATATACTTATGGCCGTAGTGACTTAGTTAGAAGAGCTATGGGTAAAAAGAAGATGGATGTAATGGAAGAAGAAAGAAGATACTTTGTCCATGGTAAAGAAGATGAAGACGGAAATATAGAAATAGCTGGGTGTGTAAGGAATGGTGTTCCAGAAGAAATAGCTGAAAAAATATTTGATGATATGATAGACTTTGCAAAATATGCTTTTAATAAATCGCATGCTGCTGCATATGGTGTATTATCATATGAAACAGCCTACTTAAAAGCACACTATCCAGTAGAATTTATGGCAGCTTTAATAACAAGTGTAATGGGTAATACTGATAAAGTTGTTGAATATATAAGAGAATGTAACGCATTAGGAATTGAAATATTAAGGCCAGATATAAATAGTAGTTTTTCTAAATTCTCAGTTGAGGGAACTAACATAAGATTTGGACTAGCAGCTGTCAAAAATGTCGGTGTGAATATTATAAATAATATAATAAGAGAAAGAGAAGCTAATGGCAGATTTACAGATATATCAGATCTTCTAAAAAGATTAGATTCAAAAGATATAAACAAAAGGGTTATAGAGAGTTTAATAAAGTGTGGGGCTTTTGATGAAATATCTGAAAATAGAGCAAGTCTAATGGCAGGGTATGAAGGCTTAATCGATAGTGTCTCTATGGACAGAAAGAAAAATCTTCAAGGTCAAATATCTTTATTTGATGCATTTGGATCTCAAGGCGAGTCTACTCAATTACAAGAAGTTAGTAAGTTACCAAGTTTAAAAGAATATGAGGAAAGAGAAAAGCTAAACTTAGAAAAAGAAGTCCTAGGAATGTATGTAAGTGGACACCCTCTTTCACAATTTGAAGAAGAAATAAGTAGAAGAACTTCTATTGATAATGGAAAACTAAATGCTTTAAAAGACGATGTTGAAAATTATTTAGCACTAGATGAAAAAGAAGTTATAATGGGTGGTATGGTAGTTAATAAAATAATAAAAACTACAAAAAGAAATGATATTATGGCATTTATAGAACTTGAGGATTTGTATGGAACAATAGAAATAATAGTATTTCCTCAATTACTGCAAAAATACAATCATATACTAAATGAAGATAATATTATATATGTAAAAGGTACTCTAAGTATAAAAGAGGATGAAAATGCAAAACTTATAGCTAGAGAGATAAAAGATATAAGTGACACTTCTAAGTTTGAAGAGTCTAGATATAAAAATAGAGTAGATAATAATCAAAGACAAAGATCACAGGTAGGTAACAATTCTAAACTTGGTTTATACCTAAAGGTAGATAGTCATAAAAATCAAGATATTATAAACCGTATAGGTGATGTATTTAAAAATCACTTAGGAAAAGAAAATGTATTTTTATATGCAGAAGATACAAAACAATTATACAAGTGGAATGGTCTAAGTGTAGATATATGTGAAGAGTTGATGTATAGCTTAGAAAAAATACTACCTAAGAGTTGTATCAAGATAAAGAAATAAAGATAATAATGAAGTTTTATAATAAAACGTTAGATAAAATATTTTAATAAAGTACATTTTAGGAGATTATATTTACTATAAAGTTAAAATAGGAATATAATTTCCTATGTACTATAAAGAATAAAAATAAAATAGAAGAATATTAATAATATTATTAAAAAAGTAATGTATATTATGGTATAATATCAGAAAAGAATATATTAGCATGTTTAATTTTTTTAACTTTGATGGGATAAAAAAAAGATACAGGGACGATTAATGTCCCTGTATGTAATATATACTAGGAGGTATCATTATGAAAACTATAGGTATATTAACAAGTGGAGGAGATGCTCCAGGAATGAACGCAGCTATAAGAGCTGTTGTCAGATCTGCTATTTATTACGGATGCAAAGTATATGGAATTAACAGAGGATATAAAGGGTTAATAGAAGAAGACCTAGAAGAAATGAACTTATCTTCTGTAGGTGACATTATACATAGAGGTGGAACAATATTAAAGTCTTCTAGATGTGAAGAGTTTAAAACTGAAGAAGGAAGAAAAGTAGCAGTTAAAGTTTTAAAAAAATATGGTATAGATTGTTTAGTTGTTATAGGTGGAGATGGATCATTTAATGGTGCATTAAAATTAACAGAGTTAGGTTTCCCTGCAATAGGATTACCAGGAACTATAGACAATGACTTAGCGTATACAGACTATACTATAGGATTTGATACAACAATTAATACTATAATAGATGCCATAGGTAAAATAAGAGATACTTCTTCATCTCATGAAAGGGTTAACATAATTGAAGTTATGGGAAGACACTGTGGAGACTTAGCTTTATATGCTGGTCTTGCAGGAGGAGCGGAAACTATAATAGTTCCAGAAATTAACTATAATGTAGATGATGTATGTAATAAGTTAGATACAACAAAGAAAAGGGGTAAAAGACACAGTATAATAATTTTAGCAGAGGGTGTTGGAAATGCCCAAGACCTTGGAAAAGAAATAGTGGCTAGAACAAATGCAGATTTAAGAGTTACAATACTAGGACATGTCCAAAGAGGAGGAAGTCCAACGGCATTTGATAGAATATTAGCTAGTAAGATGGGCGTTAGAGCGGTAGAATTGCTTCTAGATGGTAAAGCTGGAAGAGTTGTAGGTACTAGAGCAAATGAAATAATTGACATGGATATAACTGAAGCTTTATCAATGACTAGGGATTTTGATAAGGAAACTTATGAGATGGCAAAAATACTATCTATATAATTTAGGAGGAGCATATATATGTTAAATAATATGAAGAGAACAAAAATAGTTTGTACATTAGGACCAGCATCAAGTACGGAAGAAGTATTAACACAACTTGTTGAGAGTGGGTTAAACGTTTGTAGATTTAACTTTTCTCATGGATCTCATGAAGAGCACAAAGAAAGATTTGATGTTGCTAAAGGGGTAAGAGAAAAATTAGGAAAGCCAGTAGCGCTTTTATTAGATACTAAGGGACCAGAAATAAGAACAGGAAACTTTGCTGACCCAGAAGTATTATTAGAAGAAGGGCAAACATTTACTATAACGATGAAAGATGTTATAGGAACAAAAGAAATTTGTACAGTAAGTTACAAAGATTTAGCTAAAGATGTTGTTTCAGGAGATACTATACTAATAGATGATGGATTAGTAGGACTTAGAGTTAAAGAAGTTAATGGAGATGATATCGTTTGTGTAGTTGAAAACTCTGGAGTAGTTAAAAATCACAAAGGTGTAAATGTTCCGGGTGTTAAGATAAACTTACCAGCTATAACTGAAAAAGATGCAAGTGATATAGAATTTGGTATATCTCAAGGTATAGATTACATAGCAGCTTCATTTGTAAGAAAAGCATCAGACGTATTAGCTATAAGAGAATTATTAGAAAAAAATAATGCTACAGATATACAAATAATATCTAAAATAGAAAATCAAGAAGGTGTAGATAATATAGATGAAATATTAAAAGTTTCTGATGGTATAATGGTTGCAAGAGGGGATCTTGGAGTTGAAATACCAACAGAAGATATACCTGTAGTTCAAAAGATGATAATAAGAAAATGTAACGAATTAGCTAAGCCAGTAATAACAGCTACTCAAATGCTTGATTCTATGATAAGAAATCCAAGACCAACAAGAGCAGAAGTTACAGATGTTGCAAATGCTATATACGATGGAACAGATGCTATAATGCTATCAGGAGAAACTGCTGCTGGTAAATATCCAGTTGAAGCTGTTAAGACTATGGCTACAATAGCTAAAAGAACTGAAGAAACATTAGATTACGATAACTTATTAAAGCAAAATACTAATAATAACTCAACAGTAACAGATGCAATAAGTCATGCTACTTGTACAACTGCAATAGATTTAAATGCATCAGCTATAATAACTTCTACATCTACAGGATACACTGCTAGAATGGTATCTAAATTTAGACCTAAGTGTCCAATAATAGCTACTACTGATGATGAAAAAGTTATGAGAAGATTAGCTCTTACTTGGGGTGTATATAGTGTTAAAGCATCTAATGCTCATAATACAGATGAAGTTATAGAAAACTCTATAGAAGCAGCTAAAAATGCTAAATACATAAACAATGGAGAATTAGTTGTTATAACAGCTGGAGTACCTGTTGGAGTAAGCGGAACTACTAACTTAATAAAAGTTCATGTTATAAGTGAAGAAATAGCAAATGGTATAGGTGTTGGAAGTAAGACTGCTGAAGGTAATGTACGTATAGTTAGAAATGTAGGGGAATGTGTAGAGTTTAACGAAGGAGATATATTAGTTACAACTATGACTGATATAGAAATGAATCCATATATAGAAAAAGCAGGAGCTATAGTAACAGAAGAAGGCGGTATGACTTCACATGCAGCAATAGTTGGACTAAACTTAGATAAACCAGTTATAGTTTCAGCTAGAGATATATTAAGTATAGTAAAAGATGGAGAGGTTATAACTGTTGATGCATCAAGAGGAGTAATATATAGAGGATCAAGTAGAGTTCTGTAGTAAAAAGAATTAAAAAATAATTTTAAATTTTCTAAAAACTTAAAAATAACAACTTTAAAATTCCTAAAGTCAGTTATACTATATTTTTGAGTTATATATTAGCCACTAAGTTTAATAATTAAACTTAGTGGCTATTTTTTGTATTCATATTCTGTAACAAATTGATATGTAACAGTAATATGCACCTCATTTAAAGCATAACTATAAAAAAAGGGGGGATACAAATGTCAGAGAGTAGAGAGAATTGGGGTTCTAAGGTTGGCCTTATATTGGCTATGGCGGGTAATGCTGTTGGGCTAGGGAACTTCTGGAGATTTCCATATGTAGCCGCTTCAAATGGTGGAGGAGCATTTATGATACCATACTTCTTCGCACTAATAGTTATAGGTATACCTATAATGTTAGTTGAATGGAGTATTGGACGCCATGGAGGTAAATATGGGCATGGTACAATAGGTCCTATGATGTATTTACAGGCTAAGCAAGCAATGGCTCCGAAAAAAGCAATTATAGTTGGAGCTTTATGTGGAATGATAGCTTTTGGAGTTACTATATTAGTTAACTCTTACTACAATCACATAATAGGATGGTCATTAGGGTTTGCATTCAACTCATTGACAGGAGGATACAATTCAGATCCAGGAGCGTTCTTTGGAAGTTATATACAAGATCCGAAGAATTTAATATTCTGGGTTATTTCATTACTCTGTCTAGCATTTGCTGTAATGAAAGGTATACAAAAAGGTATAGAATCATGGGCCAAAGTTATGATGCCTACGCTTTATGTATTTGGTATTATACTAGGTATAAGAGCGTTGACACTAGGGGCACCAGTCAATCCAGATTGGAGTTCATTAGCAGGTCTTAACTTTATATGGAATCCAGACTTTAGTCAATTATCATGGTCATCTGCAATAGCAGCAGCAGGTCAAATATTCTTCACATTATCTTTAGGTATGGGTATAATACACAATTATGCATCTTACTTAAAGCCAGATGAAGATATAGTAACAGCTTCTGTAGCTACAGTATCATTAAATGAATTTGCAGAAGTTATATTAGGTGGTACAGCTGTTATACCTATAGCTTATGCATTTTTAGGACCAGAAGGTATAAAAGGAAGTATAGGTCTTGCATTTATGGTATTACCAAATGTATTTAGCACTATGACTGGTGGAGGAATATTTGGAGCTCTGTGGTTCTTATTGTTATTCTTTGCTGGTATAACATCTGCAATAGCAATGTACAATTATTTAGTTGCATTACTAGAAGAAGATGCAGGTATAGATAGAAAGAAAGGTGCTTGGATAGTATTTGTTGGATATCTAATAGTTGGGGCACCAATAGCATTAGAGTCAATACTAACTCAAAGTGCTAACTTAGTTTACTTTACAGAAATTGACAACTGGATAGGTAACTACTTACTGATAGTTCTTGGGTTAATAGAGATAATAGTAATAGGTTGGTGTGTTAAAGATAAGGCTTTACAAGAAATGAATAGAGGCGGATTATGGAAAGTCCCTAAGTGGTTCTTTAGATTGTTCCATCAGTTCTTAACACCAATAACTATAATAACTTTCCTAGTATTCTTCACAAGAGATTATTGGATGGCTGGTAACTTTAAAATAACACCAAGCTATATAGAAGGTATACCAGAGTTTGCCGTTTGGGTAAATTTAGGTAGAGCAGTTGTTTTTGGAGTATTATTGATTGGTTTTATTCAATCATATAAATCTATCAAATCTAAATATAAAGAGGAAATAGAATCAAATAAAGTAACAACTTCATAAAATAAAGGAGGTTGAACTTATGACAGGCGCTGCATGGGTATTTATGGGGACGATATGGACTACAATATTTGTCTGTATAGGAGTATCTATGAAAACTATAATTAAAGATCAAAAGTAAGATAAAATATAAAGACCCTACTTAATTTTACTGTAGGGTTTTTTGAATAAAACACATATATAATAAGGTAAAAATAGATTAAGTATATTAATATATATTTAAGGGGGGATTTTAATGGGCGGAAAATTAGTTATGACAACTATAAATCAAATAAGAATAGAGGTTGAGAAATCTAAGAGGATAAAGGATAATAAAAAGGAAAAATACATAAAACAGCTCAAAACATTGTATACAAAGTATGAGGACATAGAAATAAATGAAAATTTTAAAAAGCAGTATCAGCAACTAAATTCAAAAGGAACAGAGCTTTTAAAAGAAATTAAAGGATCTAAAGATGAAAACAAAATAGAAGGAAGTATAGAAGTTTACATAAGGTATCTAAAAGCGTCTTTATGTGATTTTGAGGGAAAGACAAGTTACTTAAGAAAGTATATTACGAGTTTTTTATTTAGTTCTATATTGTTTTTAGCACTATCTCCACAGTTTTATGGATTTATATTGCCAGTGATATTCTTCTTACCTATATACATGGGTCTAAAAGGTGTTAAACAAAGAACCATGACGGGATTTTATATGACTATGAGTGTCGTACCTGTAGCTATAATGACTTCTTTTACATGGATAAGATATGGAATTAATGCCAAGGCAGACTACACAGGCGCAGTTAAGGCTATTGTGGATAGTGGGGTAGCAGAACGTTTAGCAGAAAAATTAGTATATATAGGCCCTATATTTGGTTTTATATTATTATTATTTGCTTGCTTACAAATGTATAGGGGCTATAAAAGTAGAGATTTATTTATATAAGGGCTTTATAAGGCTCTATTTTTTTGGTAAAATAAATTCTTGTAGCTTTAAAATATACGGACGGAGGATACTTTGATGTTGACAAAAAATAAAGAATATATTGTAGATATAGTTGATATAGGTCAAGGTGGAGTAGGAATAGGAAAACATGATGGATTTACAGTCTTCGTAGAGGGCGGATTAGTAGAAGACAAGGTAAAAGTTAAAATAAACAAATCTAAGAAAAACTATGCAGTTGGAGATATAGTTGAAATAATAGAAAAATCACCATTTAGAGTTGATAGAAAATGTAGTGATTCACTTAAAGATTGCGGTGGATGTCAGGTACAAGAATTAGAATATCAAAAGCAATTAGATATAAAAACAAATGAAGTAAAACAAGTTATAACGAGAATCGGAAAATTAGATAACGTAGAAATACACAATACTATAGGAATGGAAAATCCTTTTAGGTATAGAAACAAAGCACAATTTCCTATACAAAAGAGTGGAAATAATCCAGTAATAGGTTTTTATAAGAAAAAAAGCCATGATATAATTCCAATGGACAAGTGTATAATACAACATGACATAAATGATAAAATAGTGAAAATAATAAAGACTTATATAAATGCATATAATGTAAGTGTTTATGATGAAAAAACACACACTGGAGTATTAAGACATTTAGTAACTAAAATAGGATTTACGACTAATGAAGTAATGGTTGTATTAGTAGCTAATGGCAAAAAGTTGCCATATTTAAAGGAGTTAGCATCAGTACTAGAAGAAAATATACCAGGATTTAAAACTTTAGTAGTTAATGTAAATAGAGAAAAAACTAATGTTATATTAGGAAAAGAAAATAGAGTTATATATGGAAATGGAAAAATAAATGATTATATAGGAAATTTAGTATTTGAAATATCTCCATTATCATTCTTCCAAGTAAATCCAGTTCAAACAGAGGTTTTATACAATAAAGCTTTAGAATATGCTGATTTAAAAGAAAATGATACTGTATTTGATATATACTGTGGAATAGGGACTATATCATTATTCTTAGCTCAAAAGGCAAAAAAGGTTTATGGAATAGAAATAGTGGAAGATGCTATAAAAGATGCTAAAATAAATGCTCAGATAAATAAATTAGACAATGTTGAATTCTATGTAGGTAAGGCTGAAGAAGTTGTTCCTAAGATGTATAGCGAAGGAAAAACAGCTAATGTAGTTGTAGTAGACCCTCCTAGAAAAGGATGTGATGAGAAAGTATTAGATACAATAATATCAATGCAACCGGATAGAGTGGTATATGTATCTTGTAATCCATCTACATTAGCAAGAGACCTAAATTACCTAGATGAAAGAGGGTATAGATGTACTGAAATACAACCAGTAGATATGTTCCCTCATACTATGCACGTAGAATGTGTAGCAAAATTAGAAAAGAAATAAAAATGCAAATAAATATAGTGGAATTTGGTTAGAATAGTATTAAATAAATGTATATAGCACCTCAGAACTTATCATCGCAGTCGTATATACATTTATTTTTAAATAGATTGGTCCTTCAAGCAATTGAAGGACTTTTATTTTTTTATTATAGAGAAATTATAATATGAAATAATTAAACAAATGATAAGGTTATAGTGATATACTAAAATATATTAAAGTTATAAAATGGCAATAATAAAAAATAAGATTTTACATAAGAGGTGATAATAGTGAATGTAGAGAATAGAATAAGTGAATTAATAGATTTAATAAATTATCACAATGATAAATACTATAATGAAGATACTCCTGAAATATCTGATTATGAATATGATAATCTAATGAAGGAGCTAATAAAGTTAGAAGAAGAAAATCCTAAGTTAAAAAGAGTAGATTCTCCATCAAGTAGGGTTGGAGGAAAACCATTAGATAAGTTTGAACAAGTAGTTCATAAAATACCAATGTTAAGCTTAGCAAATGCATACTCTGCACAAGACTTAAGAGATTTTGACAAAAGAGTAAGAGACATGGTAGAGGATGAAGTAGAATATGTTGTAGAGTTTAAGATAGATGGTTTATCTGTAGGACTTACATACAATAATGGATTATTTGAAAAGGGAGCAACTAGGGGAGATGGTATTGTAGGAGAAGATATTTCTCAAAATCTTAAAACAGTAAAAAGTATACCTTTAAGAATAAAAGATCAAGAAGAAGTTGTTGTAAGAGGCGAAGTATTTATATCTAAAGATGATTTTAAAAAGGTTAATGAACAACAAGAAAAACAAGGATTACAATTATTTGCTAATCCTAGAAACTTAGCTGCAGGCTCATTAAGACAATTAGATCCTAAGCTAACAGCAAAAAGACCTTTAGATATATTTATATTTAATTTAGAGTATGTACAAAACACAGATTTTAAGAATCACAGCGAAGCCTTAGATTATCTTAAAGAGTTAGGATTTAAGGTAAGTCCAAATTATAAAGTATATAATAATATACAAGATGTAATTGATCATATAAAATATTGGACAGATAATAGGGGTGAGCTAGGATTTGAAATAGATGGTATGGTTATAAAAGTAAATAATTTAGCTCAAAGAGAAACTATGGGGTATACTGCTAAAAGCCCAAGATGGGCAATAGCATATAAATTCCCAGCAGAACAAAAGAAAACCAAAATATTAGATATAATAGTCGAAGTAGGTAGAACTGGAACAATAACCCCTACAGCAGTATTAGAACCTGTAAGACTAGCAGGAACTAGTGTAAGCAGAGCTACACTTCATAATGAAGATTATATAAGAGAAAAAGACATAAAAATAAATGATACAGTATTGGTTCAAAAGGCTGGTGATATAATTCCTCAAGTTGTAGAAGTTATAAAAGAAGAGCGTACTGGAGATGAAATAGATTTTGAAATGCCGAAAAAATGTCCTGTATGTTCTGAACCAACAGTAAGATTAGAAGGGGAGTCTGCTGTTAAGTGTATTAATATATCTTGTCCAGCTCAAATTAGAAGAGGGATAATTCACTTTGTATCTAGAGATGCTATGAATATTGATGGATTGGGAGAATCTATAATAACACTTTTACTAGATAAAGGGTTAATTAAAGATATAGCTGATTTATATACATTAAATAAAGATGAAGTTGTAAAACTAGATAGAATGGGAGAAAAATCAGCAAATAACTTATTAAACTCAATTGAAAAGTCTAAATCAAATGATTTATGGAGACTTATAAATGGATTGGGAATAAAATTTGTTGGTACTAAGGGAGCTAAAATACTAGCTAATAACTTTAAGGATTTAGATTTAATAATGTCTGCATCAAATGAAGAGTTAGTTAATTTAGAAGAGTTTGGGGGAATAATGGCAAATAGTGTTGTTAAATTCTTCCAAGAAGAAAAGAATATAAAATTAATAGAAAAATTAAAGAGCTGTGGTGTAAATACAAAGTCAATACAAGATGAAAGTTCTGATATTGCTAAAATATTTGAGGGGATGAAAATTGTACTTACAGGGACATTGCCAACTCTTAAAAGAAATGACGCAAAAGAGATGATAGAGTCTAGGGGAGGAAAGGTTACTTCAAGTGTAAGTAAGTCTACAACATTTGTATTAGCTGGAGAAGAAGCAGGTTCAAAATTAACTAAAGCCAATGATTTGGGTGTAAAAGTAATTGATGAAGATAAATTTATACAACTAACAGGCTTAAAGTCTAAAGAAGAAGTAAAAAATGAATTAAAGTAATAAATAAACTATTGTAGAAAGAATATTTCATCTACAATATTACGAACGTAGAAAGCTATTAACAATATATGCTAATATTATTAGTATATATAAAAGCTAAGCATACAAGGTTAAGAGAGGTATTTATATGGCGAGAATTAATAATAGAAAAAATGATGAAATAAGAGATATAAAAATAACTAGAAATTATACTAAATATGCAGAAGGTTCTGTGCTTATAGAAATGGGAGAAACAAAAGTAATATGTACAGCTTCAATAGAAGATAAAGTACCACCATTTTTAAGACACACTGGCACAGGATGGATAAATGCTGAGTATTCTATGTTACCAAGATCTACTCATCAAAGAAAAATAAGAGAAGCATCAAGAGGAAAGCTAGACGGGAGAACTCAAGAAATACAAAGACTAATAGGAAGAACTATAAGATCTGTTGTAGATTTATCTAAAATAGGCGAAAGAACTATATGGGTAGACTGTGATGTTATTCAAGCTGATGGTGGAACTAGAACAGCATCAATAACAGGGGCATTTGTAGCGGTTGTAGATGCTTTAAATAAATTACATAAATCAAAAGCAATAAAAGAAATGCCAATAACAAACTTTGTATCTGCAATAAGTGTTGGTATAGTTGGCCAAGAACATATGCTTGACTTATGTTATGAAGAGGACTCAAATGCACATGTAGATATGAATGTAATAATGACTGATAAAGGTGAATTTGTTGAAGTTCAGGGAACTGGAGAAGAAAGACCTTTCTCAAGAAATGATTTAAATAAATTATTAGAACTTGGTGAAAAAGGAAATAAAGAATTAATAAAAGCGCAAAGAGCTGCTTTAGGTGAAATAGCAGATGAAATATTAGGTATGGAGTATGGAAATGAAGTTGTTATAGCAACAAATAATGCTCATAAATTAGAAGAAATAGGTGCTATATTAGAAGACTTTGAATACAATGTATACTCATTAAAAGATGTAGATTTAGCTGGAATAGAAATAGTTGAAGATGGAAAGACATTTGAACATAATGCACTTATCAAGGCAAGAACTATAGCAAAGAAAACAAAAATGATAACAATAGCTGATGATTCAGGGTTAGAAGTAGATGCTATAGGTAAAAAGCCGGGAATTTATTCTGCTAGATTCGCAGGAGAAAACGCAACTGATGAAGAAAATAGACAAAAGTTAATGAAATCTTTAAATAATGTAGCTGCAAGTCAAAGAACTGCAAGATTCGTATCAGCTATAGCTGTAGTATTCCCAGATGGAAAAGAGTTTGTAGTTAGAGGAACTTGTGAAGGTGCCATAGGATTTGAAGAAAAAGGTAAAAATGGATTTGGATATGACCCATTATTTATAGTAAGTGGATATAATAAAACATTTGCAGAAATGCCAAGTTCTGTAAAAAATAGTATAAGCCATAGAGCTAATGCATTAAAATTAATGAAAAGTGAGTTTTCTAAAAGGGTAGTGAGATAATGAAAATAGGTATAGTAAGTGATACACATATGATAACTAAGTTTATAGATAAAGCTATACCCTACTTAAAAGATTGTGATTTACTAATTCATGCAGGAGATAATTTTTCTGATTCTAAGTATATACACAATATGACTAATGTTCCTATTATGGCTGTAAAAGGAAATTGTGATTTTGAAAATGTAGAAGATGAATTGGTATTTGATATAGAGGATAAAACTATATTCTTGTGTCATGGGGATAAGTATGGAGTAAAGTATGGATTAGATGAACTAGAAATAAAAGCAAAGTCTGTAAATGCAGATATAGTTGTATTTGGTCATACTCATACACCTTTATGTAAAGAAAAAGGTAAAATTTTATATATTAATCCTGGAAGTGTATCTTTTCCAAGGGGAGTCGCATATAAAAGTTTTGTAATATTAGATATAGATAATGGAAAAATAAATATGACAGAAATTAAGATATAAACAAGTATTCAAAAGTTTTATAAACTAAGTGAATACTTGTAAATAAAAAAACTTATGTGATATAATTAAAGAGTTAAACTATAATATTGTAAATTAAAATCAATATAAATTAATTACATAACAATAACTAGGAGGATTAAGTTAATGAAAGCAGAATTATTAAAAAAAGAAGGTACTAAAGTATCTTTAAAAATAACTGTAGAAAATGATAAATTTGAAGCAGCAGTAACAAAAGCATACAATAAAAATAAAGGAAAGTTCAATATACCAGGATTCAGAAAAGGTAAAGCTCCAAGAGTTGTAATAGAATCTCAATACGGTAAAGGTGTATTCTACAACGATGCTATAGAATTATTATTCCCTGAAGTTTATCCAGAAGCTATAAAAGAATTAGATATAGATCCAATAGATAGACCAGACTTAGATGTAGAAGAAATAAGCAAAGACAACGGATTAGTTATGGTTGTTACTGTTGAGGTTAAACCAGAGTTTGAATTAGGAGCTTACAAAGGTATAGAAATAGCTAAAGTTGATAATAATGTAACTGAAGCAGAAGTTGAAGTAAGCCTACAAGAAATGCAAAACAAGCACGCTAGATTAGTAAGTGCAGAAGATAAAGCATTAGAAAAAGGATTCACAGCTATAATAGACTTCGAAGGATTCGTTGATGGTGTAGCATTTGAAGGTGGAAAAGGTGAAAACTATAGCTTAGTTATAGGATCAAACACTTTCATACCAGGATTTGAAGATCAATTAGTAGGAAAGAAAGCTGGAGAAGAAGTAGAAGTAAACGTTGAGTTCCCAGCAGAATACCATGCTGAAAACTTAGCTGGAAAGCCTGCAGTATTCAAAGTTAAAGTAAATGATGTTAAGGTAAAAGAATTACCAGAATTAGATGATGAATTTGCTAAAGATTCAAGTGAGTTTGATACATTAGCTGAATTAAAATCTGACTTAAGAGCTAAGTTAGAAGAAAACGCAAAAGCTTCAGCTGAAGCTGAAATGAGAAATGCTATAGTTGAAAAAGTTTCTGCAAATACAGAAGTAGAAATACCAGAAGCTATGATACAACATCAAATAGACAATATGTTAATGGAACTTAACATGCAATTACAATACCAAGGATTAAACTTACAACAGTTATTACAAATGACTGGAAGAAGCATAGAAGAGTTAAGAGAAGAAAGAAGAGAAGATGCTGCTAGATTAGTAAAATCTTCATTAGTATTAGAAGCAATAGCTAAAGCTGAAGCTATAGAAGTTTCAGAAGAAGAAATGAATGAAGAATTAGAAAAAATGGCTAAAATGTACAACATGGAATCTGATAAAATAAAAGCATCTTTAAGAGAAACTGATATAGAAGATATAAAAGGTCAAATAAAGATAAGAAAAACTATAGATTTATTAGTTGATAATGCAGTAATAGCTTAATTTTTTACAGTAGCCTTTTAGGCTACTGTAAATTATATATAAACAAAATAAATATAAACATATAGAGGGGGTATGATCTATGGCATTAGTACCTGTAGTTGTTGAACAAACAGGAAGAGGAGAAAGATCTTACGATATATATTCTAGATTACTAAAAGATAGAATAATATTCTTAGGAGACGAAGTAAATGATGCTACAGCAGGTCTTGTAGTGGCACAATTACTTTTCCTAGAAGCAGATGACCCAGATAAAGATATACATTTATATATAAATTCACCAGGTGGAAGTATAACTGCTGGAATGGCAATATATGATACAATGCAATATATCAAACCAGATGTAAGCACTATCTGTATAGGTATGGCAGCGTCTATGGGAGCATTCTTATTAGCAGCAGGAGAAAAAGGAAAGAGATTTGCATTACCAAATAGTGAGATAATGATACATCAACCATTAGGTGGGACTAGAGGGCAAGCAACTGATATAGAAATACACGCAAAAAGAATATTAAAAATGAAAGACACTTTAAATAAAATATTATCTGAAAGAACAGGTCAGCCATTAGAAACTATTCAAATGGATACTGAACGTGATAACTTCATGAGCGCACAAGAAGCTAAGGAATATGGTTTAATAGATGAAGTAATCACACAAAAAGACCGTAGATAGGAAGAGGTGCTTAATATGTCAAAAAATGAAGACAAAAGACAGTTAAAATGTTCATTCTGCGGCAAAAACCAAGAGCAAGTAAGAAGGTTAATTGCAGGTCCAAGTGTTTATATATGTGATGAGTGTGTTGAACTTTGTGATGAAATAATCCAAGAAGAAATAGAAGACACTGTTGAAGAGGATACAACATCTCTACCTAAGCCAAAAGAGATGATGGACATCTTAAATGGTTATGTAATTGGTCAAGAAACAGCTAAAAAAGCTTTATCAGTAGCAGTTTATAATCATTATAAAAGAATATACAGTAAAAAGGCAAGCAATAAAGATGTAGAAATACAAAAGAGTAATATACTTTTACTTGGGCCTACGGGTTCAGGGAAGACATTATTAGCTCAAACACTAGCAAAAACTCTAAATGTTCCTTTTGCAATGGCTGATGCAACATCTTTAACAGAAGCTGGATACGTTGGAGAAGACGTAGAAAACATACTACTAAAGCTTATCCAAGCAGCTGACTTTGATGTAGAAAAGGCTGAAAGAGGAATAATATATATAGATGAGATAGATAAGATAGCTAGAAAATCAGAAAATCCATCTATAACTAGAGATGTTAGTGGAGAAGGTGTTCAACAAGCTCTTTTAAAAATATTAGAAGGAACAACAGCTAACGTTCCACCACAAGGTGGTAGAAAGCATCCACATCAAGAATTCTTAAAAATAGATACAACTAATATATTATTTATATTAGGTGGAGCTTTTGATGGTATTGAAAAAATAATACAAGGCCGTGGTAAAGAAAAAACTCTAGGATTTGGAGCTAAAATTGAAAGTAAAAAAGAAATGGATTTAGGAAAGGTATATGCCCAAGTACTTCCAGAAGATTTACTTAAATTTGGTTTAATACCAGAGTTTATAGGAAGGATTCCTGTTGTTGCAACTCTAGAATTATTAGATGAAAATGCTTTAGTTCAAATATTAAAAGAACCTAAAAATGCTTTAGTAAAACAATACAAAAAGCTTTTAGAAATAGATGACGTTGAACTAGAATTCGAAGATGACGCACTTCGTGCAATAGCTAATAAAGCTATAGAAAGAAACACAGGTGCAAGAGGTCTTAGAAGTATAGTTGAAGGAATCATGATGGAGAGCATGTTTGAAGTTCCATCAAGAGATGACGTTAAAAAAGTTGTAGTTACAAAGGAATGTGTAACTAAAGGAGAACAACCAGTATTTATATTAAAAGATCAAGAAGAAAGTGCATAATAAAAAAGAGGAGCCTTAAAAGCTCCTTTTTAAATGTAAGGATTTTATAACTATAATTAATGGGTATTAATAGATTAATAAACTTTAAAAAGTATAAAATATCATTAATTAGATAAAAGAGGATCATTACATATAATAGTCAAAACTTGTTTATTATTAAAATATCATATAAACTATTCATATAAAACCTATTTAAAGTTTATCATAAAAATTATATAAGAGTATATTTATAAATATATATTATCTTAAAATAGAAAATATAAAGTTTATTCATTAGTATATTACATTCAATATTACAACATAATAAAATAAGAGAAAAATGATAAAAGATTTTATCAAATCAATAAATTTGTTTATACATTCTTTAAGAAAAGTGAATTTTTCTATAAATGTTGAAAATTAGGGATTGTAAATATATAATATATAAAGCAATAAAATCTAGCACTTTAAGGAGTGATATTAGTGGAACAGAATTATACGAAGATAGAACATGAATTACCGCTAATTCCACTGAGGGGATTAGCGATATTCCCATATATGATACTAAACTTTGACATAGGAAGAGAAATATCTTTAAAAGCTTTAGACCAAGCTATGTTAGCTGATGAGTTAGTATTCTTAACTTCTCAGAAAGCAGCAGAAGTTGATGAGCCAACAGAAGATGATTTTTATCATGTAGGAACTATATGTAAAGTTAAACAAATGATAAAACTTCCTGGGGATACAGTACGTGTATTAGTAGAAGGAATTTCAAGAGGTAAAATAAAAGAAGTAAGCAATGAAGAAGGGTATTTTAAAGCAACAATAGAGGAAATAGCATACGATGATGAAAATGCAGAAGAAGATATTGAGGTAGAAGCACTTGTAAGAAATGTGTTTGATGCATTTGAAGAGTACATAAACATAGGAAATAGAGTATCACCAGAAATATTAATATCTCTAGGTGAAATAGAAAATGTAGATCGTTTTATAGACACTATAGCTGCTAATATCTATCTAAAACCAGAACAAAAGCAAGAAGTTTTAGAAGAATTTGATATTAAGAAAAGATTAGAATTAATATACAAAACTCTTTTAGAAGAGATAGATATACTTAAAATAGAAAAGAAAATAACTCTAAGAGTTAAAAAGCAAATGAATAAGGTTCAAAAGGAATATTACCTAAGAGAACAATTAAAAGCTATACAAAAAGAATTAGGAGAAGAAGAAGACATAAATTCTGAAGCTGACGAGTATAGAGCAAAGCTTAAGAAAATAAAAGCTCCTAAAGAAACAAAAGAAAAGATATCTAAAGAAATAGATAAGTTTTCTAGAATATCACCAATGTCTCCAGATGTATCAGTTTTAAGAGGGTATTTAGATAATATATTCTCATTACCTTGGAACAATGAAACTAGAGACAAGCTTGATATAGAAAAAGCTAAAGAAATATTAGATAATGAACATTATGGATTAGAAAAAGTAAAAGAAAGAATACTTGAGTATTTAGCTATAAGAACATTATCAAAATCACTAAAAGGACCTATCATATGTTTAGTAGGACCTCCAGGTGTTGGTAAAACATCTATAGCAAAATCGATAGCGAACTCATTAGGAAGAAAATTCGTTAGAATATCTTTAGGTGGAGTTAGAGATGAAGCTGAAATAAGAGGTCATAGAAGAACTTATGTAGGAGCTATACCAGGAAGAATAATAAATGGAATAAAAGAAGCCAAAACTAAAAATCCAGTATTCTTACTAGACGAGATAGATAAAATGTCAGCAGATTATAAGGGAGATCCATCTGCTGCAATGTTAGAAGTTTTAGATCCAGAGCAAAACAAAGATTTTGTGGATCACTACATGGAAGTTCCTTTTGATTTATCAAAAATATTATTTGTTACAACTGCAAATAGCTTAGGAACTATTCCAAGACCTTTATTAGATAGAATGGAAATAATAGAGGTATCTGGATATATAGAAGAGGAAAAGCTTAATATAGCTAATAAATATTTATTACCTAAACAAATAAAAGAACATGGTTTAGCACCTGGTTTTGTTAAAATAAATGAAGAAACTATGAGAGAGATAATAGGATCTTATACTAGAGAAGCAGGGGTAAGAAACCTTGAAAGAACTATAGGTAAAATATGCAGAAAAGCAGCTAAAAAGTATGTAGAAGATAAATCTTTAGAAGAAATAGTTATAAATAAATCTGACCTAGATGATTACTTAGGTAAGAATAAATATAGACATCAATTAGCAGGAACTAAACCAGAAGTAGGTGTTGTAACAGGTCTTGCATGGACGTCTGTTGGAGGAGAAACTCTAACTGTAGAAGTAAATGTTGTAAAAGGTAAAGGCCAAATAGTATTAACTGGTAAACTAGGTGATGTAATGAAAGAATCAGCTAGAACAGGTATATCTTATATAAGATCAATTGCTGACAAATTTGATATAGATCCTGATTTTTACCAAAATAAAGATATACACATACATTTACCAGAAGGTGCAGTACCTAAAGATGGTCCATCAGCAGGTATAACAATGGCTTTAGCTGTTTTATCAGCATTAACAAATATACCAGTAAGAAATGATGTTGCTATGACAGGAGAAATAACTCTTAGAGGAAGAGTTTTAGCTGTAGGTGGAGTTAGAGAAAAACTATTGGCTGCACATAGATCTGGAATAACAAAGGTATTACTTCCAAAAGAGTGTGAAGCTGATTTAGATGAAATACCTGAAAATGTAAAAGAAAAAATGGAATTTGTACTTGTAGACCATATGGACCAAGTATTAGAGCAGGCATTAGTAAGGAATGGTGAAAAGTAATGAAAATTAGAAGTGCAGAAATAACAATGAGTGCAGTAAACAGAGCTCAATACCCAGACGAAGGTATACCAGAAATAGCTTTAGTTGGTAGATCTAACGTTGGAAAATCATCAACAGTAAATACATTATTAAATAGAAGAAATTTTGCTAGAACAAGTCAGACGCCTGGTAAAACTAGAACAATAAACTTCTATCTTATAAACCAAGAATTTTTCTTTGTTGACCTTCCAGGTTACGGATATGCAAAGGTTGCAAAATCTGAAAAAGAAAAATGGGGAACTATAATGGAAAGATATCTAGCTGATAGAGAAGAATTATGTGCAATATTCTTATTAGTAGATATAAGACATGAACCTACAAGTGATGACGTTATGATGTATGAATGGATAAAGCACTTTGGATATAAATGCGTAGTAATAGCTACTAAAGCAGATAAAATAGCTAAAGGTAAATACCAAAAGCATTTTAGTATGATAAGAAAGAAATTACAATTAGATAAAGATGAAAAGATACTTCCTATATCTTCTCTTAAGAAAACTGGAGTAGAAGAAATATGGAAAGAAATAATAAGCCAATACAATGAAGCTGGTTATGAAATAACTGTTGACTAGTATGAAATAGACTATCTCAAAACTGAGATAGTCTATTTTTTTATATTATTTATAGAAAAATAATTTATAAATTTATATTAATTAAAGTAAATATTTTAAAATTAAAAAAATTTAAAAAATTAAAACTAAAATGTCAATTTATATTGATATTTATTAAATTAAATAGTAAAATATGTAAAATAACACGAAATAGAGCAACTTGGGGGTGAAACAATGAGTAACAATAATCAAAAAGGATTAAGAAAGACATTAGGCTTAAGTGCAGCACTTTCTACGGTAGTAGGAATGCTAATAGGTTCGGGAGTATTCTTTAAACCACAAGCCATATATGAATCTACAAATGGAGGAGCAGGTCTAGGACTTTTAGCATGGTTAATAGGGGGACTTATAACTATAGCTGCTGGGCTTACAGCAGCTGAAATATCTTCTAGTATAGTAAAACCAGGTGGATTAATAGTTTATTTAGAAGAAATTTACGGTGAAAAAGTAGGATTTTTAACAGGATGGATGCAATCTATACTATTTATACCTGCAATAACAGCAGCGCTAGGAATTATATTTGCACAAGAAGCAGTGAGCTTATTGAGTTTACAAAGTGACATATATGTAATTTTAATTGCAATAGGAGTAATAGTGCTTATAGCTTTATTAAATTCTCTAGGTGCCAAATTTGGAGGAGGAATACAAACTGTATCTACAATATGTAAGTTAATACCTTTAGCACTTATAGTTATATTTGGATTTATAAAAGGAGAACCATCAACAGATATAATGACACCTCTGGTAGGTGAAAATACGAATATGGTTAGCGCCATATCTCAAGTACTTATAGCAACTTTATTTGCATACGATGGATGGATATATGTGGGAGCATTAGCAGGTGAGATGAAAGATCCAGCTAAGCATTTACCTAAAGCTATAGTAGGCGGAATTTCTTTAGTAATGGGAGTATACATAATTATAAATGTAGCATACTTATGTGTTGTTCCAGCATCAGAGATGGCAGCAGTAAGTGCACCAGCTACACTTGTAGCAAGTAAATTATTTGGAGAATCAGGAGCTAAGGTGATAAGTGTAGGTATATTAATATCGGTATTTGGAACATTAAATGGTTTCTTGATGACCGGAGGAAGAATACCTTATATAATGGGATGTGACGGGAGAATACCTTTTTCAAAAACTTTTGCTAAGTTAAATAATAATGGTGTTCCATTAAATGGAATGTGGTTAATAGCTGGGTTAGCAATAATATATTCTTTATCAGGTCAGTTCAATTTCCTATCTGATTTAGCAATATTTACAATATGGATATTCTACACAATGTTATTTGTAGGAGTTATAAAACTTAGAAAAGATAAGCCAAATATGAAGAGATCATATAAAGTACCGTTATATCCAGTAATACCTATAATAGCAATAATAGGAGGAGTATTTATTGTTGTTAGTACATTTATCACTCAAACACAAAATGCTATATTAGGACTTATAATAACATTAGCTGGCTTGCCAATTTATAATATAATTAAAAATAAGAAGATAAAACAAGAAATACAAAATAATGTAGCGTAGTATAAGGAGCCGTCTCAAAATTGAGACGGTTCTATTTTTATTTAAGATTATTTAGTTAGATATAGCTATATTACAAAATTATTAAATAGATATTATAAGTAAATAAGAATATAACTATAAAAAGCATTCATTGAATTTTAATATTAAAAAATGTATTAAAATAATTAGTTATAGACAAAATAATTTTTAAGATAGTAACAAAATAAAATGCAAATTAATATTTTATAAAGTAGAAGAAAAATATGAGGGGGCTAAATCATGGCAGGTAGAGTTAGGAAGTTATTCCCAGGTGGAAATACGGCAAATGGATCATTTAATTTTTTTGATAATATAATACCTCAAAATGTTAATAGAATCTTTTGCTTAAAAGGTGGACCAGGAGTTGGAAAATCATCATTTATGAAAAAAATAGCAAAAGAATTTATTGAAAAAGGGTATGATGTAGAGCTACACTACTGTCCATCAGATCCAAGCTCTTTAGATGGGGTTGTGATACTTAAATTAGGAGTAGTTCTGCTAGATGCAACTGCACCGCATATTGTAGACCCAAAAGACCCTGGTGCTATAGATGAAATATTAAATTTTGGTGAATATTGGGATGTAGAAAAATTAGAAAAAAATAAAGATACTATTGTAGAATGTGGAAAAGATATAAGTAACTCATTTAAAAGAGCATATAAGTATTTAAAAGCTGCTGAGCCAATTTATTATGATATAGAAGAAAAGTATAGAGATTGCATGGACTTTGGTCAAGTAAATCTAAAAATAGAGCATTTTATACACGATATATTTAAAGATTCTAGTAGTACTGGTATTTATAAATCACCAAGACATTTATTTGGAACAGCTATAACACCAGTCGGACATTTAGATTATGCAGATAGTATATTAAGTCAAGTTAATAAGGTATATCACTTGAAAGGTAATATAGGAACAGGTAAAACTACGTTTTTACGAAATATATGTGATAAAGCCATTCAAAAGGGAATGAATGTGGAAATTTTTCATTATCCACTTATTAAGGATAAGATTGAAACTGTAATAATAAAAGATTTAGATATAGGTATAACCGTAAGTAGTTTATTTGAAGGTAAGAATACTATAAATTTAAATGCTTACCTAGATGAAGAAAAATTAGAAAAATATATAGAAGAAATTAAGTTTGATAAAAAAGTATTTGATGAGCTATTAAATTATGCTATATCAAACTTAAAAAAGGCTAAGGCAAAGCATGATATTATAGAAGCATACTATGTGCCTAATATGAACTTTGATAAAATGGAAGAGTTAAAAGAAGAGATAATAAATAGAATTTTGAAGTATGAAGAATAATAAAAAAAGAGAAAGGCACAACGTGTCTTTCTCTTTTTTTATTAGAATTAAACTACATATTATTTAATATACTTAGAACTCTAAAGAGTTATTAAAAATATGGATGATATTATTAGAAATTAAATAACATAAAAATTAATTTATAGGGAGTATAGTTGTATGAAAGACAAATATATGTTGATAATATTAACTAGTATATATTAATAAGTAGCATGATGGCGATACTAATTAGAGAGTATCAAATTGGAAAAATTAATTATCAAGGTAAATTTGAGTATATAGGAGGTAAATAAAATAAACCTAAATAAAATTGAGAGTATATCTTTAAAAAATAAAATAATTAGAAACAAATACAAAGTGTTTAATATGAAACATAAACACATACAAAATGATGTAAAAGAAGAAGTTCTAAAAAGACCAGAAGAAGAATTGTACATAGGAAATAATATAAATTTAAATGAAACTTATGCAAGAGACATTTTTAAAAGTATATTAGACAAAGCTATAATAAAAAATGCTAGTGATATACACATAGAACCATTTAAAGAGCATATAATAGTTAGGTTAAGGATAGATGGATTCTTAGTAGAAGATATAAAAATAGAATATGAAGTATATCAACAACTATTAGTAGTAATAAAATTAGATACATTTATGAATATAACTGAAAAAAGATTACCTCAAGATGGTAGACTTGCCATTGAGGTAAAAGGTCAAGTGATTGATATTAGAGCATCAACTCTACCAACTGTTTATGGTGAAAAAATTGTTTTAAGAATATTAAATAGAAAGTCATTTCTAAAAAGAAAAGAAGAACTTGGATTTTCTAATAAAGCTATAGATAAGATAGAAAGTATTATAAATAAAAAGTCAGGGATATTATTAGTAACAGGATCAACAGGAAGTGGAAAAACCACAACAGTATACTCTATAATAAATGATTTAAAATGCACAAGTAAAAACATAGTGACTATAGAGGATCCTGTAGAGTACAAAATAGAAGGAGTAAACCAGATACAAGTAAATAATAAAGTAGGCTTGAGTTTTGAAAATGGATTAAGGTCTATATTAAGACAAGACCCAGATATAATTATAGTTGGAGAAATAAGAGATATAGAAACAGCAAAAATAGCAATAAAAGCAGCTACTACAGGCCATTTAGTGATAAGTACTATACATACTAAAGATGCAGTATCTGCCATATCTAGATTATTAGATATGGAAATACCACAATATTTGATAAGTGCATCTCTAATAGGAATTATATCTCAAAAGCTCATAAGAAAAGTATGTACCACTTGTATTATGCAGAAGGAAGTAAATGAATTAAACCAAACTAATGAGAAACATACAAATAGGGAGTGCGAAGAATGTAATGGATTGGGCTATAAAGGAAGAACTGCTATTTATGAAATACTAGAAATAGATAATGATATAAGAAAAGATATACAAAATATGCAAGATTATAACACCATAAAAGATACTGCAATAAAAAATGGCATGATAACATTTGAAGAAAGTGCAAAAGATTTAATCGATAATAATATAACTACTGAAGAAGAATACATAAGTTTAGAAATAGGTATTTAAAATTATAATTTATACAATAAACGAGGATAAAATGGATTCTAATATATATGAGGATTTTACTGAAAGTAAAGTAGTAAATAATAAAAATAAAAAGTTAAAAGAGAAATCATACAAATTAAAAGATAGAGAATTAAAAGATTTATGCAATGAAATGGGTATATTATTAGATTCAGGATGTCATATAATAAATGCATTTGAATTAATAAGAAATCAATCAAGCCCAAAGATAAGAAGAGTCATAAATAAAATAATACAAGATATACAAAAAGGTAATTCTATAAGTCAATCATTTCAAAATACAAATTCATTTTCAATGTTTTTTATAAGTACTATAAGAGCAGGTGAAGTTACTGGAAAGTTAGAATATGCTATGAATAATCTAGCTAAGTATTATGACAATCAATATAAGTCCAAGTCTAGGATAAAAAATATGTTGATATACCCAGCATTTGTTTGTATATCATTTTTAATCTCTGTAATAGTTGCAATAACTATGATAATACCAAATTTTGAATCTATTTTCATAGTAAATGATATAGATATTCCAGTATTAACAAAGGTACTTATAAATTTAGGAAAATTCTTCAGAAATAACTTTAGTACAATAATATTTGGTTTATTATCAATAGTATCTGGGATATTTTATTTATATAAATATACTTACACATTTAAAGCTATACTATATATAGTAGCATTAAGATTGCCAATAATAAGAGGTATAATAGAATTATTAGTGGCTAGTAGATTTTGTTCAACACTAAGGCTATTAATAGAAAGTGGTATACAGATAACTGAGGCAGTAGAAATATCTGCAAGAGTTATTGATAATAAATATATTTATAAAAAAATTTTAATTTCAATAGATCATATCAACAAAGGGAATAGTATTTCATATTCAATAAGCTTATCAAATATATTTCCAAAATCGCTCATAAGTATAATAAAAATAGGAGAAGAAAGTGGGCGATTAGATAGATGTTTAAAATCTAGCGAAGATCTATATACAAGCAAACTAAGTACAAAAATAGAGAAAGTAATCAAATCTATAGAACCTACAATAATAGTCATAATAGGTATTTTTGTGGGGGTATTTGCTATAGCAATGATAACTCCTATGTTTGATTTATCAAGTTCATTTTAAGAGGTGAAATTATGATTAATAAAAAAAGCAAAAAGAAGCAAGGATTCACACTAGTAGAAATGGTTATAGTTATAACTATTTTAGGAATATTATCTGGGATAGGATTTCTGAAGTTTGGAGAAGTTCAGCAGACGGCAAAAATTAATGCCGATAAGGTAGCAGCATCAGGTTTAGTTACGGCTACAAATTTAGCCATACAAAGTGGAGAAATTGAAATAAATAAAATAAATAATGAGACCGACATTATCCAAGAGTTAGTAACAAAAGGATTTATTACAGTAGCTCCAAGACCACAGAGCAAAGATAAAGAATCTAGTTTTAAGGTTGAAATATCTGAGAAGGGAGACGTATCAGTTTTAATTGATAAAGAACCTTTTTATCCAGAAAAAGAATCTTAAAAAATAGAATACAAAATAAAAAATAAGAACTATCTATAAATTTAGATAGTTTTTTTGTATATTAGGATAGATTTTGAAAAGAAAAACATATTTTAAGAAAGGATAGTGTATATATACAAAGTCTTATAAGATATTTAATAGTATTAAGTATAAAAATGACAAAATAAATATGAAGGAATATTTAAAAAATCTGTAGAAACACTATATATATCCAAAGGTCAATTTTATATACCAAAACTTAACAGTATACATAAATTTAATAAAATAATATGATATTTATAGAATCATTTAATAAAAAATGGTATAATAATAAATTGTACTTTAATCTAATATAAAAATGAAGGAGTGACAGTCACATTGTTAGGGAGAAATGAGTTATGCCCTTGTGGAAGTGGCAAAAAATATAAAAAATGCTGTTTAAATAAAGATGTTGTTATGGAGAGAGCTGAGAGAAAAGTTAGTTCTACACAAAAACAATATTCACAATTATATACAAGAATACAGGAATTTGCTAAACAAGATAAATTTAAAGAAGAATGTGAAAAAGCTAAGGAAATGTTCTATATAGTTGAGGATGAAGCAACTAATGAAAAATTCGAAAGATTCTTCAACACTTATTTTATCCAAGACCACATAATGGAAAATAAGAAAGTAATGACAGTTGAATTTTATGAAGAAAATAGAGATAACTTAACAACTCAAGATGTTGAAGTGTTAAGAAGCTTATTTGAATCTTACGTAAGCGTATATGAAGTTACAGAAATATTAGAAGGTAAAATAGTATTAAAAGACTGTTTAACTGAGAGAGAAATTTCAACAGAAGACATCAACTTATTAAAAGACTTTAAAGTTGGAAGTTGCATGATAGCTAGAATAGTTGAAATAGAAGGAACTAGTATACTAATAGATGTAACTATAAGCATATCTAATGCAGTTAAGGATGTAATATGCAATGATGTTAGATATCTATTCAATCAATATGAAGATCTATATAAAGATATGAAGACATTCTTAATACATCATACACACATATTATATAAGTATATGCAACAATTACTTGATCCAAGTATAGCAGAATATTTAAAAGAACAAAAAGAATCAAAAATGAAAAAAGTACAAGAAGAAGTAGCTTTAACTTCTGAAGATGGACAAGAAGATGATTGTAAAGTATGTTCTGTTCTTAGACAAAATGTTGAAGCTGAGCATATAGATGCTTGTGTATCATTCTGGAAAGAGTATACAAAAACAAACTCAGATGTTAAAGGATCTGAAAACGGATGGGCAGCTGCTGTTGAATACCACATAAAGAAAAATGCTGGTGAAAGTATAACACAAGCTCAAATATCTAAGAAGTATGAAATAAGCCCTAGTACATTAGGAAAAAGATATAAAGACCTTAAAGTATCTTAATAAAAAGCATAAACTAAAATTTTAGGAATTATATTTAAATATAATTCCTAAAATTTTATCCAAAAATATAAAAATATCTGTATAAATTTTATATTTTTTATTAAAAAAAGGTTTTAATATGTTCAAATAATGTATAAAATAAAGATATAAAATATACAGAAAGAGGTACATGTATGAGTCTTAAGTTAGGAAGCGCAATTGCCGTATCAACAAATTACATAAAATCTAATCCAGCAGTTCCTGTGTATAATGGAGAAGAAAATCCAAATAACCTTTATGCGGTTATTTATCATATAGAAATAGGATATAATGAATCTAGTGTTCAAAAAACTAAACAATATATAATAATAGATTATAAGGAATTTGACTTATCTCAAGATAAGAAAAATGAATTAATAGAAATAGGAAAAGAATACTGTAAAAATAAAGGTATATCTGAAAATGATGAATTACAAATAGCTCTTTTAGATGATAATGAAGAAGCTGAAATATTCTTAGAAAAAATATTCAACAATATGAAGGTTATAAGAGGACTTATAACTAAAAAGGACTAACAATATGAATTTAGCAGGTATAGAAGAAATAACACCTTTTGAAGGTGTAACAGAATTTAAAATTTATAAATACGACGATAGAATAGACTTAAGTGATAAAGAACAATTTATATGTGATCTAAAATTAGTTAGTATTAAAGTTAATCCTATTTATGTAGAGAAAATAGGTAAATCAATGGATATGTTAGCTTTAGTGAAAAATGTAAACCCCAAATTAGATAAATCAAGTATAAAAGAAGATATTAAAGCGTTTATATTAGATGAAATTTGGGAAGAAAGTCTAAAAAAAGAGAATATAGATGTAATATTTATAGAAAGCTAGGTATATACCCTAGCTTTTATATTGTTTAATGTATTTTTAGATATAAAGAAAAATACAAAATATTAAAACTTAAATAGGAGGAAAGTTATGTTAAGAGTATCTAATTTAAAAATAAGCATAAATGAAGATATATTAGTATTAAAGAAACTTATATTAAAAAAATTGAAAATAAAAGAAAAAGACCTTATAAAGTACACTATATATAAAGAATCTATAGATGCAAGAAGAGGGAAGATTGATTTTGTGTACACTGTAGATGTAGAGGTTAAAAATGAAGATAAATTAATAAAAGCTAATATAAAAGATGTAATAAAATTAAAAGAGACAAGATATATAGGAGTTCAAACAGGAGAAGTAAAATTAAAGCATAGACCTGTAATAATAGGTAGCGGTCCAGCTGGATTATTTGCAGCACTTTTATTAGCACAAAGAGGATATAATCCACTTCTTTTAGAAAGAGGGTTAGACGTAGACCAAAGAACTAAAGATATATATAATTTTTGGACTAACAGAAAGTTTAAAAATAATTCTAATGTACAATTTGGGGAAGGTGGAGCAGGAACTTTCTCAGATGGTAAGCTTACTACAAGGATAAAAGATATAAGATGTAGAAAAGTTCTAGAAGAACTTGTTAATTTTGGTTCTCCAAACGAAATATTATACTCTCATAAGCCACATGTAGGGACAGATATATTAAAGGGTGTAGTTAAGAATATAAGAAATGAAATAATAAGACTTGGCGGAGAAGTTAAGTTTGATGCTAAGGTTACAGATATTGAAATTGAAAATGGAGAGATAAAATCAGTAGTAGTAAATGATGTGGAAAAAATAGAATCAGAAGTTATAATACTTGCAATAGGTCATAGTGCAAGAGATACTTATAAAATGTTAAATAAAAGAGGTGTAAAAATAATTCAAAAACCTTTTGCTATAGGAGCGAGAATTGAGCATCCTCAGGAATTGATAAATAAGTCTCAGTACAAAGAGTATTATAATCATCCTAGATTAGGTGCAGCAGACTATAGACTTATAGATCACGCATCAAATGGTAGAACTGCATATACATTCTGTATGTGCCCAGGAGGTACTGTAATAGCCTCAGCATCTAATGAATTTGAAGTAGTAACAAATGGTATGAGTGAGCATGCAAGAGATCAGGTAAATGCAAATAGTGCTTTCTTAGTAAATGTGCTTCCTGAAGACTTTGGAAGTGATGATCCATTAGCAGGAGTATATTTCCAGGAGAAATATGAAAGACTAGCTTATGAATTAGGTGGAAAAAATTATAATGCTCCAGCTCAACTTGTAGGAGATTTTTTAAATGATAAAGTATCTACATCATTAGGTAGTATAGAACCATCATATAAACCAGGAATAGAGTTTGTCGACTTAAGAGAATGCCTTCCGGAGTTCGTAACTACAACTATGAAAGAATCATTAATTTCTTTAGATAAAAGATTAAATGGATTTGCTATGCATGATGCAGTTTTAACAGGTGTGGAAACTAGATCATCAGCTCCTATAAGAATAGTTAGAGATGAGGAAACTTTAGAGTCTGTAAATGTTAAAAATCTATATCCATGTGGAGAAGGCGCAGGATATGCAGGTGGTATAGTTACAGCTGCAGTAGATGGAATAAAGTGTGCAGAAAAAATTATAATGAAATATTCAAATATATAAGTAAAAATACTATGAACTAATTCAATTCTAGTTCATAGTATTTTTTTATAGATAAATAGAATTTATTATAAATTATGGTTAAAATTTTAACGATTGATAATTATTAAACTGTAAAATTATTAAAAAAATACATAAATATAATAGTATAAATAATGAATAAATAGAAATTATACTAAGATTGTAAAATATGATTATAATATGTATATGAATAAATAATTTACTTGTTATTTTTTTATTAATGTAATCTATATTTTATGTTATAATTTCATTATACTAAAAAAAGAAGAGAGGTACGTTTATGGGAACTATAAAGTTTGATTATAGTAAGGCATTAGGTTTTTTTAAACAACATGAAATCGATTGTATGCAAACGTATGTAGATGCAGCACACCGTATGATACATGAAAAAACTGGTTTAGGAAATGATTTTTTAGGATGGGTAGAACTTCCAAATAATTATGATAAAGAAGAGTTTTCTAGAATAAAAAAAGCAGCCGACAAGATAACGTCAGATTCAGATGTATTGCTAGTTATAGGTATAGGGGGTTCTTACCTTGGAGCTAGAGCAGCAATTGAAATGGTAAGTCATTCTTTTAGAAACAATTTAGAAAGAGAAGATAGAAAATCTCCTCAAATATATTATGTAGGGAATAATATAAGTTCAACATATATGATGGACTTATTAGATGTTATAAAAGATAAAGATGTATCTATAAATGTAATATCTAAATCAGGTACAACAACAGAGCCTGCTATTGCATTTAGAATATTTAAAGATTTCTTAGAAAAGAAATATGGAAAAGAAGAAGCAAGTAAAAGAATATATGCAACAACAGATGCTAAAAAAGGTGCTTTAAGACAATTAGCAAATGAAGAAGGATACGAGACATTTATAATACCTGATGATGTGGGTGGTCGTTTCTCTGTATTAACACCAGTAGGATTATTACCTATAGCTTGTGCAGGTCTTGATATAGATGCAATGATGAAGGGTGCTCAAGATGCATCACAAGAGTTTAAAGCATCAGATTTAAAAACTAACTACAGTTATCAGTATGCAGTTGTCAGAAATATTTTACATAGAAAAGGCAAAGATGTAGAAATGCTAGTTAACTATGAGCCACAATTACATTATGTAGCTGAGTGGTGGAAGCAATTATATGGAGAAAGTGAAGGAAAAGATAACAAAGGAATATTCCCAGCATCAGTAGACTTTTCAACAGATTTACACTCAATGGGTCAATATATTCAAGAAGGAAAAAGAATATTATTTGAAACTGTTCTTAATGTAGAAAAGTCAAAGAGAAATATAACTATAGAAGAAGCTGATGTAGATTTAGATGGATTAAATTATCTGGCAGGTAAAACAGTGGACTTCGTTAATAAAAAAGCGTTTGAAGGTACAATGCTTGCTCATACAGATGGACAAGTTCCTAACTTAATAATAAATATACCTCAATTAGATGAATATAACTTTGGATATCTTGTTTACTTCTTTGAAAAGGCATGTGCATTAAGTGGATACTTATTAGGGGTAAATCCATTTAATCAACCAGGAGTTGAAGCATATAAGAAAAATATGTTTGCTCTTTTAGGCAAGCCAGGATTTGAAAAAGAAAAAGAAGAATTAGAAAAAAGACTTTAATCAGTTAAGGTTAAGTTAAGAATATAGTAATATAATAAAATCATCAGTAAATAGTTATCTATCTACTGATGATTTCTTTTTATCTATTGAATCGAAAGTATATAGGTATTAAGAATATTATAGAGTTAAAAGTATAAACAATATAAAGTAAGTAAAAACTAAATATTATGATTAATATATGGGAGGTATTTATATGTCAAATAAGAAAGGCATAGGATTGATAGTAATAGTTTGTATAATAACTGGGGTATTAAGTAGTTTATTCACAGTAGTATTGATGAAAAATAACTTAGTAAGTTCAACAAAAGAAAATTCTACACAAATAGTTGTGAATAATAAGGGGAAAAGTCAAAATGTGTATCATGCCGTAACTGATAAAGCAATGCCATCAGTAGTAGGAATTACAACAACAACGATAGATAATAATAATATTTTTGCTATACCTACACAAAGCCAAGGGGTTGGTACAGGTGTAATAGTTGATGCAAATGGATACATATTAACAAATTCGCATGTTGTTTCAGATGGTAAAGCATCAGATGTTAATGTACTTTTCAATGATGGATCTACATCACAAGGAAAAGTATTATGGAATGACTCTAATTTAGATTTAGCAATGGTTAAGGTAGATAAAAAAGGGTTAACTCCAGCAGAATTAGGAAATAGTGATGATGTTAGAACTGGAGATATATCAATAGCTATAGGTAATCCATTAGGTCTTGAGTTCCAAAAGAGTGTTACACAAGGTATAATAAGTGGATTAGATAGAACTATCAAAACAGAAAAATCTAACATGACAGGGCTTATGCAAACAGATGCTAGTATAAATCCAGGAAATAGTGGAGGACCATTATTAAATGAAAAAGGTCAAGTAATAGGTATAAACACAGCTAAGGCATCACAGGCAGAAGGTTTAGGATTTGCAATACCTATAAATACAGCAAAACCAATAGTAGAACAAATAATAAAAAATGGTAACTTTGAAAAAGTTACTTTAGGAATAAGTGGAGCAGACTTACAAATGTTTGAAGCATCAACAGGAACTGATTTAGCAGCAGAAGATGGCGTATATGTAGTAGAAGTTATGGACAACAGTGCAGCTAAAAAGGCAGGTATACAAGCAGGAGATGTTATTGTTAAAGTTGGAAATGATAAAGTAAGTACAATGTCAGATTTAAATAAAGCTTTATATCAATATTCTTTAGGGGATAAATCTGAAATTACAGTAAATAGAGGTGGAAAAGAAGTAAAATTACAAGTTAATTTTTAATAAATAAAGGGTGAATCTAAGATTCACCCTTTATATTTTTATACTAAATTATATTTAATTTCTATTTAGCTTTACTTTTAACTTGTGATGGACAAGATCCGCTACTAGCGCATCCAGAGCATCCACTACAACCAGAAGATACATTTTTAGAAGTAAACTTTCTAAATATGAATATAACTGATATAGCTATTATTAATCCACCAACTGCAAGTTCCGCAATTGAGCTACCAGATTCTACTGCAAATAAAGTTCCTCCGATTATTCTAACTATAAATGCACCAATCCATGCAATTACAAATTGATATATAAATGATATCCACATCATTTTGCTTCCGTACTCTTTTTTCATTGTAGCAAGAGCTGCAATACAAGGAGTATATAATGATGTAAACACTAAGAATCCATATGCACTAAGGGCAGTGAATACTGTTGGTAAAACAACCTTTAAATCACCATAAAGTACACCCATAGTATTAACAACTATTTCTTTAGCTCCAAGACCTGTAAGTATAGATACAGCAGCTTTCCAATCACCAAATCCTAATGGTGCAAATATAGGAGCTATTAAATGTCCTGCATAAGCTAAGAAACTGTTATTTAAATCTGGTGTATATCCACTGAAGTTAAATGATGATAAAACCCAAATTACAACTGACATTGCAAACATAACAGTAATTACTTTAGTTAAGAATCCTTTTGATTTACTCCAAGCATTTTTAAATAAAGAACCTATAGTAGGTAATTTATACTCAGGAAGTTCTAGTATAAAAGGTTCAACTTCTGCATTAAAAGCAGTTTTATTTAATATAAAAGCTATTATTATAGCTACTACAATTCCTAATAAATAAAGAGATAAAGTAACTAATGCAGCATTTTTAGGGAAGAATATACCAACAAATAATGCATATATAGGTAATCTAGCACTACAAGTCATAAGTGGAGCTATAAGCGCTGTTACTTTTCTATCTTTTTCGCTTTCTAATGTTCTAGTTGCCATTATAGCAGGAGAAGAACATCCAAATCCCATAACCATAGGTATAAATGCTTTACCAGATAGGCCAACTTTTCTCATTATGTTATCCATTAAGAAAGCTGTTCTTGACATATAACCACTATCTTCTAAGAATGACATACCAAAGAATAAAGCAAATACTAGAGGGAAGAAAGGTAAAGTACCTCCAACACCACCAATTATACCGTCTATAATTAATGATCTAAACCAAGGACTAGCATTAGCTAATAAAACATCAGCAGGGCCTGCTACATATGTTTCTATTAAACCACCTAATCCTTCTTGTAAAGGACCTCCAACCCAATCAAATGTAAATTTGAATAATAACATTAGTGCGGCTATAAATATAGGGTAAGCTAAAACAGGATTTAATACAAACTTATCTATTTTATCAGTGATAGTTTTTTTATTGTTATGAGGTAGATTACAACATCTACTTAATATATCTTCTATTTCTTTATAAGTTTCACTTTCAGATCCGAAATTAGTCTTAAAATTAGGTTTATTGTTAGCGACTTTTCTTATAGCAGGAGCTATTTTATCAGTTCCTTCTTTCTTTTTAGCTATTATAGGAATTACTGTCATATTAAGTTCTCTAGATAGTTTATCCACATCTATATGAATTCCTTTAGCCTCAGCTACATCCACCATATTAAGAAGAAGTATTATAGGCTTTTTAAATTCCATAAGTTGAGTTGTTAAGTAAAGGTTTCTAGATAAACTAGATGCATCAACTACATTTACTATAACATCTACATTTCCTTCTTCTAAAAATCTCTTTGATACTTTTTCTTCATTAGAGAAAGTATCCATAGCATAAATACCAGGTAAGTCTACTATATTAATATCTTTTTCTAAAATACCTTCTTTTTTATCTATAGTAACTCCAGGCCAGTTACCAACGTGTTGGTTAGCACCTGTAAGCAGATTGAAAACCGTAGTTTTACCAACGTTAGGGTTTCCAAGTAACGCAACGTTAATCATTTTATCACTTCCTTATTTTAATGTAATGTTTTTAGCGTCAGACTTTCTTATAGCAAGATCTAATCCTCTAAATCTAACTACTATAGGGTCTCCTAAAGGAGCAACTTTTTTTACTTCTATTTCCGTATTATTTATACATCCTAAAGCTAATAATCTCTTAGCTAATTTTTCGTTTCCATTTATATTATTAATAGTACCTCTTTGACCTACTTTTAAATCGTAAACAGTCATTTTTATACCTCCTAATGAAATTCATTATCACTTAAATTGTATCAATAATGATTTTGATTGTCAACTAATAACTAATATTTAAGAATAAATATTTTCGTACAGTAAGAAAACTGATGAAATAAAATTAAATTGGTTAAAAAATAACGTTTTACCGCTATAATATTGACAAATAATGGTTTTATTTGTTATTATATAATTGAAATTATATAAATTTGTAATAGTGGTGATGATATGGCTAATGGTGAGTTAGAAGCATTAAAAAAAGAAATAGAAGCACTAAGAGATGAGATTAATACTTATATAGAATATCCAGAGATATTTAAAGAAGAGATAGTCGATACGAGTAATAAGATAGATATATTAATAAATAAGTATATGAATTTGAGTAATAAGTAACCCACATTAAAGTGGGTTTTTTTATACTCAAAAATCATATGTTCATCCTTAATATTGTATATGTTTAGTACAAAGTGAGAATATTAAATAATTATATGATTTAATAACAAAATTAATTTGTAAGGATGATATTTATTATGATAGGTAGTTTTTTAAGATCAATAGCAATTATAGCAGCATCATATTCAATATTGAAACTTATACAATATAGTCTTAACAAGATATGTAAAATAACTAAATTTGATGTAAGATACGAAAATACCCTTTGTAGCGTATTATCATCAATTTCTTATTACATCATATTCTTGACAAGTACAGTTCTCATATTAAGGGAATTTCAAATAGTGGATATAACTAAATTTGGGACATTAGTTACTGGTGCTAGTATAGTAGGTATACTAGCAGGGGTTGCATCTCAAAGTATATTAAAAGATATATTTAATGGATTTTTTGTATTATTTGAAAAGCAAATGCAAGTAGGAGATTTTGTAATAATAAATGAAACTTTTAGAGGAACTATAGAAGAAATAGGAGTTAGAAGCACTAGTTTAAGGGATTGGGATTTAAAAAGAATTACTATTCCAAATGGTAGTATAAGTAGCATAAGAAATTTTAGCAAGGAGAGAATGAGGGTTGTAGTACATGTAAGGGTACCTTATGAAGAGGATCCAATGAAGGTGCTAGAATCTTTAGAAGAAGTATGCAATATAATGAATGAACAATATAAAAATTATCTATTTAAATTACCATCAGGTAAACCTAAAGGTCCTTTTAATGTATATGGAGTAACAGATATAGAAGATAGTCCAGTGGGAGCAAAATATACAATAACAGGTATAGTATATTCTTATAAGTATTTTAATGCACTTAGAGATACTAAATTACAGATACTTATTGTATTTAGAAATAACAAAGTACGAATAGCTTACCCGACACATATAAATATATTACACAACGATAATGAATATAGAGGAGATTTTTAGAGTATAAATATTTCTTATATATTGTTTATATGAAATAGGGGGGGGATTTGAGTGGCAGACCATAAAGAAGTGATTCTGAGGTTACTTATAGCGTTAGTTATAGGGGGGTTAACAGGGCTTGAAAGAGAAAAGTCACATCAATTTGCAGGATTTAGAACACACATCTTAGTATCTGTTGGCTCATGTATAACAGCAATAACATCTTTGTATTTATTTTTTGATTATAGAGAATATGCTAATGTTGATCCTGCAAGATTAACTGCACAGGTATTATCAGGAATTGGTTTTTTAGGTGCAGGTGCTATACTAAAAACCTCAAATGGAATAAGAGGATTAACGACTGCCGCAGGTATATGGGCAACTGCATGTATTGGTATAACAATAGGGTATGGATATTATGTCTTAAGTATAAGTGCTTGGCTATTTGTTATGATAACACTATACATATTGAAGAATATAGACAAAATACTTTTTAGAAAAAAATATACTATTTTTAATGTTGTTATAGATAACATGGGAAGTATATCTATGCTATATTCAATCTTTAAAAAATCTCAAATAGAAGTTAAAAGTATTGATATAGAAGCTGAGGGAGAATCCCTTTGGAAATTGAGCTTTTTTCTAGTTCATGATAGAAGAATAATAGTAGATGAGTTAGTAAAAGAATTGAATATGTTAAAAAATATAATAAGTGTAGATTATTTACACTAAAATAATATAGAATAAGTATAATTAAAAATTTAGGTTGAGGTGTATAAATTGACAAAAAAAATAAGAATAATAACAGATGGATCATGCGATTTTCCACAGGAAGTATTAGATAGAGCAAGACCAGATGTAGTAGGAATAAATGTAGCTTTTGGAGAAGATAGTTATATAGGGGGAATTGATATAGATTCTGAAACTTTCTATAAAAAAATGAAAGAAAGTAAAGAATTACCTAAAACTTCAAGTCCATCTCCAGATAGATTTTTAGAGCTTTATAAAGGTGATGATGAAGAGCTTTTAGTATTTACATTAACTTCTAAGCTATCTAGCACTTATAATAATGCTGTTTTAGCTAAAGAAATGTACTTAGAAGAAAATCCATATAAAAGAATTGAAGTTATAGATAGTGCAAGTGGGTCTATTGGGGTTGCATCAATGATATTAAAATGCAGCGAACTTATAGATGCTGGTAAAAATATGGATGAAATACTAGAGCACATAGAAAGATACAAAGAAGAAATTGTATTCTTTGGAGCTTTAGAAACATTAGAAAATGCAATAAAAGGTGGTAGAATAAACAAAGTTGCTGGAAAGATAATAAATGCATTAAACTTTAAAGTTATAATAAAAATAGAAGATGGTCTTGTTAAACCTATAGACAAAGCAAGAGGCGGAAGTAATAGTATAAAAAAAGCCTTAGAGTATGTAGAAAACAATGTAGGACACCAAGATGAAAAAACAGTTATAATAGGTCATGCTAATTGTATAGATAAAGCAGAAAAAATAAAGAGCATAGTAGAAGGAAATCTAAACTTCAAAGAAGTATTAATAGCAGAGATAGGTCCTATAATGGGAACGTTCACATCTGAAGGTGCTATATTAGTATCTGTTTTATAGTATATATTAGGTAATATTTACTCAAAATATTAGTATAAAAATTTTTACATTAATAGTGTAATAAGAATATTAGATTTAAGAACCATAAACTCTAGATAAAAATTAATATATTAAAGGAGAAAAGCTATGGGATTAGATAGAAGTAAAATAGAAGATAAATTCAAATGGAATTTAGAGCAGATGTATAAGAATAAAGATGAAGTAGAAAAAGACATAAGTAAGGTTAAAGAACTTATACAAAAGGCTAAAGAATACAAAGGAAAGCTAGCAGAGAGTTTTGAGAATTTATATAATGCACTAAATATATCAGAACAAGCATCAAGACTTTTACAAAACTTATATGTATATACTCATATGAAGCAACATGAGGATACAAGAATAAATGAAAATCAAGGTTTAGCTACAAAAACAGATATGTTAGCTACTGAATTATCTACAGCTACATCTTATATGGTACCTGAAATAATAGCCATAGAAGAGGAGAAGTTAAAAGAATTTATGAAGGATGAAAAATTATCTTTCTATGAAAAACATATAAAAGAAATTTTAAGAGAAAAGCCACATACATTAAGTGAATCAGAAGAAGAAATATTAGCTGCAGCATCTGACATAACTAAAGTATCAGAAGATGTATATGATATGTTTTCTTTTGCAGACTTAGAATTTCCAGAAATAGAAGATGAAGAAGGTAATAAGGTTAAACTTACACACTCTAATTACTCTGTATTTTTAAAGAGTAAGAATCCTAGAGTTAGAAAAGATGCTTTTGAAGCTATGTACTTAGTATATGGTAAATATAAAAATACATTTGCATCAACGTTATATGGAGGCATAAAGTCAGAAATATTCTACTCTAAAATAAGAAAATACAAATCAGCACTAGAGGCATCATTATTCCAGGATGATATAAGTGTGGATGTATATAATAATCTTATAAAAGCTGTAGATGAAAGTTTACCAACACTAAATAAATATGTAGATCTAAAGAAAATGTTTTTAGGATTAGAAGAAATACATATGTATGATTTATATGTTCCTTTAACTGACAAATTTGATATGAAGATAACTTATGAAGAGGCTAAGGAAATAATATTAAATGCTTTAAAACCATTAGGAGATGAATACTTAAAGCTAATACAAAGAGCCTTTGATGAAAGATGGATAGATGTATATGAGAATGAAGGTAAGCAAGGTGGAGCGTATTCTTGGGGTAGTTACGATTCTCATCCATACATATTAATGAGTTATAAAGATGATTTAAATTCTTTATTTACGTTAGTACATGAATTAGGTCACTCTATGCATAGTTACTACTCAAGAACTACTCAGCCATATATATATTCAAGCTACAAAATATTCGTAGCAGAAGTTGCATCTACTCTAAATGAGCTATTATTAATAAACTATTTATTAGAAAATTCTAAGTCTAAGGAAGAAACATTATATCTTCTAAATTATTACTTAGAGCAATTTAGAACAACTGTATATAGACAGACTATGTTTGCTGAATTTGAAAAAATAACTCATGAAAGTGTTGAAAGTGGAGAGCCATTAACGGCAAAAGAGTTTACTGATATATATTATAAATTAAATGAGAAATACTACAAAGAATCTTGTGTGGTTGATGAGCAAATAGGATTAGAGTGGGCTAGAATACCTCATTTTTATTCAAACTTCTATGTATATAAATATGCAACAGGATTCTCAGCGGCAAGTGCTTTAAGTAAACAAATACTTGAAGAAGGTAAGCCAGCAGTAGAAAGATATATAGAATTTTTAAAGAGTGGAGGGTCTGAATATCCATTAGATCAACTAAGAAAAGCTGGAGTAGACATGGAGAAAAAAGAATCTGTTGAAGAAGCCCTACAAATATTCAAAGGGCTAGTTGATAAATTAGAAAAAGAATATAAAGGATAAAACAGAACATTAAAAAGGCTTAAGTTATTAATAACTTTAAGCCTTTTTATATTTTAAGCAATATATATTTAAGTGTTTGTGGAAACGTCGCTTAAAGTGAATTTAAAGTCATATTGTTGAGAAAATGGAGTATATTGAATTTTACTTTTTCTTAACATAATTTACATCCCTTTAACTTGTTCATAATATTTACTTAACAAAATAACTGTAATATTAAAGTATAAAGAACAGCAAAGCAAACAAAGCATTGTAGCAGAAACATGAATAAAAATTAAAATAAATTATCAAATACATATGGAGGGAATATTATGTTTAAGAAAAAGGTAGCGGTATTATTATCAAGTACAATATTAGTAGGAAGTTTAGCAGTAGGATGTGGTTCAGGTTCAAAATCAGAGGGGGAAAAAATTACGATATCAGGTTCAACGTCAGTCGGTCCAGCAATAGAGGTATTATCGAAAGATTTCCAAAGTAAGAATGAAGGTGTATCTATAGAAGTTCAGCAATTGGGATCTTCAGCAGGTATAAAAAATGCAATAGATGGAACATCTCAAATAGGTATGGCATCTAGAGATTTAAAAGATGAAGAAAAGCAAGCAGGATTAAAGGAAGCTGAAATAGCATTAGATGCTATAGCAGTAGTTACTAATAAATCAAATGAAGTAAAAGATTTAAGTATTGAGCAAATAAAGGATATATACACAGGGAAGATAAATAACTGGAAAGAAGTTGGAGGAAAAGATGCTCCAATAGTAGTAGTATCAAGAGAAGATGGATCAGGAACTAGAGGGGCTTTTGAGGAAATAGTTGGATTTGAAGCAGATGAGTTAACTCAAGATGCACAAATAAGTGATGGATCAGGAAATATAAAATCTACAGTAGAAGGTAATGAAAATGCAATAGGATATATATCATCTTCATATGTTGATGATAAAGTAAAACAATTGACAGTAGAAGGACAAGAATTAACAGTAGAAAATGTTAAGGATAAGAAATATCCTCTAGCTAGACCATTTTTACTAGTTAGTAAAGAAGAAAATATTACTGAAAAAGGAAATGAATTTATTGAGTTCATATTAAGCGAAGAAGGTCAGAAAATAGTAGAAGGTGAAGGGCTTATAAGCATAAAATAGATATCCTCATTATTATAAGAAAAAAGGCACATATAGTTATGTGTCTTTTTTTATTTTAATATGCTAAGTGATTGGAAATTATCTGATCTATGAAAATTTCTAATTTTAAATTGCCAAATTGAGTAACAGACGTATTCATAGTAAGTGTACTAATATATCATTGGTGAAATTAAGCAAATTTTTACATAAATTTAACGAAAATATAAAAAGTAAAATCTATGTTAAAAAAATGCCTTTTATTTTACTTCAAGTTAACGGAAATCTAATATGGATTTAACCTAGAAATAATACTATATGTGTGTAAGGAATAATAAAAAATAATGAATAAGAAATATATTGAGGATTTTTGAGGAGGATTTTTATGTTAGTTAAGTCTCGTATAGTAAGCATAGAACAAAGAGACAATAAAAATAGCAACAACAAGAATAAATATATAGCAGAGAAAATATCTAAGAACGTATTTATGATAAGTGCATTAATAGCAGTTGCAAGTTTACTTTTAATAATAGGATTTGTATTCTATAAAGGTTTAACACCATTTTTATTTAAAGATTATTCATTTATAGAATTTATAACTGGAAGTAAATGGATACCAAGTGCAGATAAATTTGGAATTTCATCAATGGTAGTTGCATCATTAATTGCAACGACAGGAGCTTTAATAATAGGAGTACCAGTAGGTATACTTACGGCAGTATTTATAGCTGAACTAGCTCCAAAAAAATTAGCTAAAATAATATCTCCAGCAGTTGAGCTATTAGCAGGTATACCATCAGTTTTATATGGAATATTTGGTTTAGCAGTTATAGTACCAGCAATACAAAACATATTTAATTTACCAAAAGGTCAAAGTTTATTGGCGGTGATAATAGTTTTAGCAATTATGATGTTACCTACTATTATATCGGTATCTGAAACAGCAATAAGAGCAGTACCAAAAGCATATAAAGAAGGTTCATTAGCATTAGGTGCATCGAATATAGAGACAATATTTAAAGTTGTATTACCAGCTGCAAAGTCAGGAATATTAGCAGCAGTTATACTTGGAATAGGTAGAGCATTAGGTGAAACTATGGCAGTAATACTTGTTGCAGGTAACTCTCCAGTAATGCCATCATCTCTAATGGATAGTGTAAGACCACTTACTACAAACATAGCGTTAGAGATGGGATATGCATTTGGGACACATCAAGAAATGTTGTTTGCAACAGGAGTTGTATTATTCACGTTTATATTAATCTTAAATATAGTGTTAAATAAAGTTTCGAATAAGGCGGTAGATTAGCATGAGAAAATTTAAAGAAAATATATTAAAAACATCAGTTTATTTATCTGCGGCATTTACAGTAACAACATTAATTGTGATAGTCGGATATATATTTATGCAAGGTATAAAAGGAATAAATCCATCATTCTTATTTAGTGATTATTCGCCAATGGGTGGTGGAGGAATACTACCGATGATAGTATCCACAGTTTATATGGTACTTTTATCAATAATAGTGGCAACGCCAATAGGTATATTATCAGCAATATATCTACAAGAGTATGCTAAAAAAGGAAGATTAGTAACAATAATAAGATTTGCGACTGAGAGTTTAGCAGGTATACCATCAATAATATATGGATTATTCGGGGGAATATTTTTTGTAGTTACCTTAGGAATGAAGTACTCAATACTTTCAGGGGCATTGACAGTAGCAATAATTATATTGCCAGTAATAATAAGAACAACAGAGGAATCTTTAAAGACAGTACCACAAAGTTATAGAGAAGCATCATTAGCTTTAGGTTCAACTAAGTTCCAAACCTTATATAAAGTAGTACTTCCCAGTGCAATACCAGGGATACTATCAGGAGTTATATTATCAGTGGGTCGTGTTATCGGAGAATCAGCGGCTATATTATTAACAGCAGGAACAGTTGCACAAATGCCAGGAACTATATTTGATAGTGCTAGAACATTAACAGTTCATGCATATTTACTTACAAAAGAAAAAGGAGATATACAAGGAGCAGCAGCTATAGGAATTGTGTTAATAATAATGGTACTAATATTAAATACATTAGCTAAAGTAGTGGCTAAGAAATTAAATAAAGCAAATTACTAAGAAATTTTACGAGGTGTAAAAGATGAGTTTAAATAATACAAAGATAAGTATAAAAAATTTAGATTTATATTATGGAAATAATCAAGCATTAAAGAAAATAAATATGAATATAGAAGAAAGGAAGGTTACTGCATTAATAGGTCCTTCTGGATGTGGTAAGTCAACATTTTTAAGAACTTTAAATAGAATGAATGATTTAATAGACAATGTCAGAATAGAAGGACAAATAGAGGTAGATGGAGAAGATATATATAAAAGTGAAGATGTAATAAAATTACGTACTAAGGTAGGAATGGTATTTCAAAAGCCAAACTTATTCCCAATGAGTATATATGATAATGTAGCCTATGGACCTCGTACACATGGAATAAAAGATAGAAAAGTTTTAGACAAGATCGTTGAAGAAAGCTTAAGAGGGGCAGCTATTTGGGATGAAGTAAAAGATAGATTAAAATCATCTGCACTAGGGCTATCTGGAGGTCAACAGCAACGTATATGTATAGCAAGAACAATAGCTATGAAACCAGAAGTAATACTTATGGATGAGCCCACATCAGCGCTAGATCCTATATCTACAGCAAAGGTAGAAGAGTTAATAGAGTCTTTAAAAGATGAATATACTATAGTAATAGTTACACATAATATGCAGCAAGCGGCACGTGTATCTGACCAAACAGCATTCTTCTTAACTGGAGAAGTAGTAGAGTTTAGTGACACAAAAACTATGTTTACAACTCCAACGGATAAGCGTACAGAAGATTATATAACAGGAAGATTTGGATAAAACTTATAAGAAAAGGAGTAAATATATGGTTGATACAAGTTTAGAGTTAAGTATAAACACACTTAAAAACTACACATTAGCAATGATAAAAAGGTGTAGGGAAGCAGTAGATAATTCTATTAACTCTATGATCAATAAAGACTTAGAGGGAGCAAAAAAAGTAATAAAAGAAGATGATGAGATAGATACTCTAAGAGAATATATAAGAGATAGAAGTATTGAACTTATAGCATTAAAACAACCAATGGCAAAAGATTTAAGATATATATATGCTCTAGGAAATATAGCACTTGATTTAGAACGAATAGGAGATTATGCAGTTAATATAGCACAAGAAACTTTAAAAATAGGTGATGAAGCCTATATAAAGGAATTAATTGATATACCAAAATCAGCTAAAATATGTACTGATATGCTTAATGATATTTATAAAGCTTTGGAAAATGAAGATGAAGACCTTTGCTATGATATAGCAAAAAGGGACGACAAGATAGATAATTTATACGAACAAATACACGTAGAGTGCTTAGAAGTTATGAATAAGAATTCAACTACTATAAATCAGGGAGTAAGGCTTTTATTTGTAGGAAGGTACTTAGAAAGAATAGGTGATCACAGCACTAATGTATGTGAAAAAATAATATATGCTATAAAAGGTGAAATGGTTGAGATAGGATAAAGTAAAAGCTTTATCCTATTTATAATTTGAGATAATTTATGATTTAATTTACAAATAAGCTATAAATTAAAAATTTTAGAGATTAGTCAAATTAAGAATCAAGATAGATAAAGGAAGCAAAAAAATATATATAATTTTTATATGGGAATTTAAATAGTCCTAATTAAGGAAGATTCAGAAAATTTCAATAAATTAGAAGGTGTTGATATTATAGATATAGTGGAGTACTATTTAATTGAAAATGTTTTCAATTTCAAAGGGGGCTAATAAAAATGGGGAACAATGTTAAAGAAGTAATAGAAAAAGTTATCGATGATGTAAAAGCTAGAAATAATGGAGAACCAGAATTCCATCAAACAATAGAAGAAGTTTTACATTCATTAGAAGGTGTTTTAGAAAAACATCCAGAATACATAGATGCAAGTATATTAGAAAGAATAGTTGAACCAGAAAGACAAATAATGTTTAGAGTGCCTTGGGTTGATGACAATGGAAAAGTACATGTAAATAGAGGATTTAGAGTACAATTTAACAGTGCAATAGGACCATACAAAGGAGGACTTAGATTCCATCCATCTGTTAACTTAAGTATAATAAAATTCTTAGGATTTGAACAAATATTCAAAAATTCTTTAACTGGATTACCAATAGGAGGAGGAAAAGGTGGATCTGACTTCAACCCTAAAGGAAAATCTGATAATGAGATAATGAGATTCTGTCAAAGTTTTATGACTGAATTATATAGACACATAGGTAAAGATATAGACGTACCAGCTGGAGATATAGGAGTTGGAGCTAGAGAAATAGGATTCCTATTTGGACAATATAAGAGAATAAGAAATGCTTATGATGCTGGAGTATTAACTGGTAAAGGATTAACTTATGGAGGTTCTTTAGCTAGAAAAGAAGCTACTGGATTTGGAGTTGTATACTTTGTAAACGAAATGTTAAACTATCACAAAGATACATTTGAAGGCAAGAGAGTTGTTATATCAGGTTCAGGAAATGTTGCAATATATGCAGCTCAAAAGGCTATGGAACATGGAGCTAAAGTAATAGCTATGTGTGACTCTTCTGGATATATAGTAGATGAAAATGGTATAGATTTAAGTATAGTTAAGCAAATAAAAGAAGTAGAAAGAAAGAGAATAAAAGAATATGTAGCTAGAAAAGAAGGTGCTACATACGTTGAAGGTCAAAAAGGAATATGGACTGTTAAGTGTGATATAGCTATGCCTTGTGCTACTCAAAATGATATAAACTTAGAATCAGCTAAGATATTAGTTGAAAATGGAACTAAAGTAATTGGAGAAGGAGCTAACATGCCTTGTACAAATGAAGCTGTTAACTATTTCTTAGAAAAAGGATTATTAGTTGCTCCTGCTAAAGCTGCAAATGCTGGTGGAGTTGCTACTTCTGCTTTAGAAATGTCTCAAAATAGTATGAGATTATCTTGGACATTTGAAGAAGTTGAAGAAAAATTACAAGTAATAATGAAGAACATATTTGAAGCATCTAAAAATGCTGCTGAACAATATGGGCATGCTGGAAACTATGTTGTAGGTGCTAACATAGCTGGATTCTTAAAAGTTGCAGATGCTATGATGAGTCAAGGTGTAATATAAGTTAAACTTATATCGTTATAAATAATATAGATTTTTCAAATTCATTGAATAAAAAAGAGAGGTATCCTTTTGGATATCTCTTTTTTATTTGTAATAAAAATAAATCAATATTTCTCATGTTATAATATAAATCTAAAAAATAAACAAATAATAAGGATTAATTATAAACATGATTAATAAGAAATATATTATAAAGATAGGAGTTTAAAAAATATGGACATTTTAAAGAAAATTGCAGAGATATTAAATAAATTAGATTGTACTTGGGCTATAGGTAGTTCTATGATGCTAAAATTTAATGGATTAGTAAAAAATCCAAGGGATATAGATATATTAATAGAGGCAAAAGATTCACAAAAAATAAAAAAGGCTATGGATAATATAGGTCAAAGGCTAGATTTGCCATCTAAAGATCCATTTAGAACTAAAGAGTTTTTTGGGTATAATATAGATGGAGTAGAAGTAGAATTTATGGGTGACTTTAGTATAGAGTTAGAAAATAAATCTATATACGAGTTTATACTAGATGAAAAGTCTATAAAGTATTTAACAAATTTAGATAAAGTAGTTATACCTATAACCACTCTAGAAGATTGGTTTGTAGCATATTTAGTTATGGGAGATCCTAAAGGAAGAGTACCTATTATAAAAAAATACTTAGTTAAAAATGGTATAAAACATGAAGAATTATTAAAAAGAAATTTAGAGCAGGACTTACCAAATGATATAAAAAATGAAATAATAGAATTATTAAATATAAATAAATAACAAATTGGAGGGAAAATTTTGAAATTAGAAAAAGTCGGCATGAGGACCTTTAAAACAGGATTAAGTGTAGCTGTTTGTGTTGTATTAGGTTCAATGATTGTCCAAAATCCATTTTACTCAACCATAGCATGTGTAGTATCAGTGCAAGATACAGTTAAAGGTTCGCTAAAAGCTGGATTTAACAGAGTAAAAGGTACGATACTTGGAGGTATAATAGGCTTTCTAATTGTGCTAATTAAGCCAGGAGATGCATTACTTTGTGGTCTTGGAGTAATTATTACAATATATCTATGCAATATGTTTAAACTCAATAAAGCAGTAGTTGTTGCATGTGTAACTTTTTTATCTATACATCTTGGAGTTATAAATTCTAGCCCCGCAGAGTATTCATTCTTTAGAGTGTTAGATACTTCAATAGGAGTAGTTGTAGGGGTATTTATTAATTATATATTAGCAAGACCAGACTATTTAGATACTACAAAAAATGATTTTCAATCTATAGAAAAATTAACAAAAGAATTTCTAGAACTTAAGATATTAAAAAAAGGAAGTTTTAATATAAAAGAACTAGAAAAAGAGATAAAGAAAGTAGAAGGCTCTTATTCTAAGTTGATAGATGAGCTAGATTATAGCAGAGATAATATAGATATAGAAAAAATAGAAGAAACAATAATTATATGTAGAGAGATATATTTCCATGTACAGTCAATAGAATTATTAGATAAAAAACTATACTTAAGCAAAGAAAATTATGCAATTCTAAGAGATATCTATAAAATAGAAGAAATAGAATGGGATTTAGATGAAAGCAAAAGTCCTGTATTCAATTATCATCTAAGGAAGATAATAGAAGAAGCAGAAATACTTCATACTATTAATAGTAACAATCAATATAAATTATATTAAAACGATCTAGTGAATCTAGAGATTAATTTAATATATTCAAATTACAAATTTAATAAATAAAATTTAGTGCCTTCGTAAATATTACCTATATAGTATTTAAGGAGGCATTTTTCATGGAATCAATTAATTTAAATACGAAAATATTAGATACTTATAAAATGAAGCTTTTTAATGAGCTTATAAAAGCTATTTGGAGTGAGGAATTTGATGATATAGATAATATACCTAAAAAAGTGCTAGATAAAAGCGTATATAATGAATTTGGGGAAGAGGTCATATTAAATTTAATGAGAATAGTTATGGGGCTAGATCCAATAGATAAAATAGATGAAACAATAAAAGAAATGCTAAATAAAGCTATGTGCACAAAGGAAATAAGCACACCAATAATATCAGTAATCTCTCAAGTGTGCAATCATTGTGTTAACAAAGAAGATGGAAAGGAATGTTTAGTAAAAGAGAAGCATATTAATTGTAATAAGGACAATACATGTAATTCATGTGGAGGATGTATAAGAGAATGTAGCTTAGGGGCAATATCTGATAAGATTCAATTCATACCTATTTTAAAGTTACTAAAAGATAAAAAACATCCTGTGTACGCAACTGTAGCTCCATCATTTGTAGGACAACTTGGAAATGATGTAACTCCTGGTAAGCTAAGAAGTGCTCTTAAAAAAGTAGGTTTCAAAGACATGATAGAAGTAGCTTTAGCAGCAGATATACTTACTGTCAAAGAAAGTTATGATTATTGTAATCATATTAAAGAAAATAAAGAAGAATGTTTTATAACTAGTTGCTGTTGCCCGATTTGGATTAGTTTAATAAAGTCAAGTTACCCTGAAATTGTAGACAACATATCTAAGTCAGTATCTCCTATGATTGCCTGTGCAAGGATTATAAAGGTTTTAAACGAAGATGCTAAAGTAGTTTTTATTGGACCTTGCGTAGCCAAAAAGAAAGAAGCTATAGCAGAAGATATAAAAGGAGCAGTAGATTTTGTATTAACATTTAAAGAATTAGAGGAGATATTTAAGGCTTTGGATATAGAAGCGGATAAAGAAGTAGAAGAAAATAGAATAGAATCATCAGCTCTTGGAAGAATATATGCTCATGCAGGAGGGGTAAGTAAATCTATTGAAGAGTGTGTAAAAAAAATAAATCCGAAAGCTAATTTTAAAGCTATTACTTTTCAGGGAGCTAAAGACTGCAAAGCAGGGCTTGAAAAAGTTATAAATAAAGACATCGATGTAACTTTTGTTGAAGGTATGGGATGTATAGGTGGATGTGTAGGAGGGCCAAAGCGTATTTTAGAAACAGAAAAAGGTAAATCATTTGTACAAGAATATTCTAAAGAAACAAATATAAAAACTCCATTTGAAAATATAAATGTAATTCAATTTTTAGCAAAAATGGATATGAAAAAAATAGAAACACTAAGAAGTGAAGACAGGGAGAAATTGTTAGGATTATTTAACAGAGATATAAGATTATAAAGTAATAAACAAAGGGGATTAGGGGGATGAATATAAAAAAAAATTACAAAATTTTAGCTATAATTTTAGTAGCATTTATTGTATTAAGCATAGTTATTTTTAATATACCAAAGGAAGATGAGGATAGAAAATATACTTTATTAGAAAATTATATAGTAACGAGTACTTTAACTCAAACTATAAACGAAGCTACAACACAAAAAGAAAAAGGTCCTGTTTTATTACCACAGAAGATAGCATATATAACTATAGATGATGGTCCATCTAAATACACTAACTCGATATTAGACATATTAGAAAAAAATCAAGTTAAAGCAACTTTTTTTATGATAAATGATAATATGAAGAAACACCCAGATGAATTAAATAGAATGCAAAAAGAGGGGCATGGTATGGGATTTCATAGTGTAACTCATGATATACATAAGCTCTATGAAACACCACAAGCAACACTAAATGAATTTAAAACCTGCCAAGAAACTCTTTATAATATAACAGGAGATGTATCAAAATTAATAAGGCTGCCTTATGGAAGCAAGCCTTATATGCCTAAAGAATCTTATGATATATTAGTAGAAAATAATTATAAAATATGGGATTGGAATCTAGACACACTAGACTGGAAATCCACAACAGACAATATTTTAAGTAGTTTATTATATTATGGTAGAGATAAATCTAATTTAATAGTACTAATGCATGAAAAAGAACAAACTGTAGAAGCTTTAGATAACATTATAAGAGTATTAAAAGAAAGAGGTTATAAGATAGAACCAATAAGTGAAGATACACAAGATCGAAACTATTGGAAAGGAAATGTTCAAAGCTAATTAAAAAATCAAAGTAGTACATATATTATTATAAATAATTGACAATAATAATATTAATTGGATATAATTAAAGAATAAATAATAAGATAAAAACTATGATAAAGAGGAGTATGTAAATACTACTAAAAGAGATGAAGACTCATAGGCTGAAAGGTCTTCTTAGTATAGGTTTGCAGAAGGTAGCTTTGGAGTTTCTAGGCTGAACTAGCAGTAGGTTTAGACGGTGGGAATCGTTAAAATCCATAAAGAGCCCAAATTATTAAGTATCTGTATTATAGATTAGTGAAGTTATGATTAAGAGATGTAGCTAAGTAAATACGGAATATAACTCTTGAGAGATGAATGAGTTCAATTTGGGAATTAAGGTGGTAACGCGAGCTTTTCGTCCTTATAAGGATGAATGGCTCTTTTTTAATTTATACTATAAAATATATAAGTTTAAGACTTTTAATCAAAATAAAGTTATTAAGTTACTTGTATTATTAATAATTTTAGTAAGACAAATTTTTAATAAAAATAAAATTTTAAATAAAATGAGGAGGAAATGAAATTGGAAAACACTAATTTACCAAAAACGTATAATCCAAAAGATTTTGAATCAAGATTATATTCAAAGTGGATTGAAGATGGATTATTTAAATCTAAGCCAAATCCAAACAAGAAGCCTTTCACTATAATGCTTCCACCACCAAATATAACAGGACAATTACACATGGGGCATGCTCTTGACCATACTTTACAAGATATACTTATAAGATGGAAGAGAATGGACGGTTATGAAGCTTTATGGCAACCAGGAACTGACCATGCTTCTATAGCAACTGAAGTTAAAGTTGTTGAAAGAATAAGAGAACAAGAAGGAAAGTCTAAGTACGATTTAGGAAGAGAAGAATTCTTAAAGAGAGCTATGGATTGGAGAAATGAATTTGGTAGAAAAATAGTAGACCAAATGAAACAATTAGGAGACTCTTGTGATTGGGATAGAGAAAGATTCACAATGGATGAAGGATGTAACGAAGCTGTTATTGAGTTCTTCATTAAGTTATATGAAAAAGGTCAAATATACAGAGGAAACAGAATAATAAACTGGTGTCCAGATTGTAAAACAACTTTATCAGATGCAGAAGTTGAACATGAAGAACATGATGGAAAGTTCTATCATATAAAATACCCAATAGTTGGTAGTGACGAATTCTTAGAAATAGCTACTACTAGACCAGAAACAATGCTTGGAGATAGTGGTATAGCTGTAAATCCAGAAGATGAGAGATACACTCACTTAGTTGGAAAGAAAGCAATACTTCCACTAGTAAACAGAGAAATAATAATAGTTGCTGATGATTATGTTGATTTAGAGTTCGGTACTGGTGCAGTTAAGATGACTCCAGCTCATGACCCTAATGATTTTGAAGTTGGTCAAAGACACAACCTTGAAAAGATAAATGTAATGAACGAAGATGGAACAATGAATAAATTAGCTGGTAAGTATGAAGGCATGGACAGATATGAGTGTAGAAAGCAACTTATAGCTGACTTAGATGAAGCTGGATACTTAATAGCTATAAAAGATCATAACCACAATGTAGGTTCTTGCTATAGATGTCATACAGTAGTTGAGCCAAGATTATCAGACCAATGGTTTGTTAAGATGGATGAATTAGCAAAACCTGCTATAGATATATTAAAGAAACAAGAATTAAAGTTTGTACCAGATAAGTTTGACAAAACTTACTTACAATGGTTAGAAAATATAAGAGATTGGTGTATATCAAGACAATTATGGTGGGGTCACCAAATCCCAGCTTACTACTGTCAAGAGTGTGGAGAAGTAGTTGTTGCTAAAGAAATGCCTACTACTTGTCCTAAGTGTGGACATCATGAATTTAAGCAAGATGAAGACGTATTAGATACATGGTTCTCTTCAGCACTTTGGCCTTTCTCAACATTAGGTTGGCCACACAATACAGAAGAATTAAACTACTACTATCCAACAAGTGTACTTGTAACTGGATACGATATAATATTCTTCTGGGTTGTAAGAATGGCATTTGCAGGAATGTTCTGTATGGGAGAAACTCCATTTGAACATGTATTAATCCACGGACTTGTTAGAGACTCTGAAGGTAGAAAGATGAGTAAGTCTTTAGGAAACGGAATAGACCCATTAGAAGTAATAGACCAATACGGAGCTGATGCTTTAAGATTCATGTTAGCTACTGGAAACTCTCCAGGAAATGATATGAGATTCTATATGGAAAGAGTAGAAGCATCTAGAAATTTCGCAAATAAATTATGGAATGCATCAAGATTTGTATTCATGAACATAGATGAAGAGATAATGAATGGTGTAACTAGAGAATCAGTTGAAAGCTCTATGACTTTAGCTGATAAGTGGATAATATCAAGAGCTAACAATGTGGTTAAAGAAGTTAACGACAACATGGACAAGTTTGACCTTGGTATAGCTGCTCAAAAAATATACGACTTTGCGTGGTCTGAGTACTGTGACTGGTATATAGAAATAGTTAAGCCAAGATTATACTCTGACGATAAAGCTGCTAAACAAACAGCATTATATACATTAACATATGTATTAGAGAAGATATTAAAACTTCTTCATCCATATATGCCATTTATAACAGAAGAAATATACACTCATCTTCCAACAGTAGAAGGAAGTATAGTAGTGGCTCAGTGGCCTCATTACACTGAAGAAGACAACATGGCTAAAGAAGAAGAAATGATGAACTTAACAATGGATGGAATAAGAAACATAAGAAATGTAAGAGCTGAAATGAATGTTCCACCATCAAAGAAAGCTAAAGTTATAATAGTTCCAACAGCTGAAAAGAAAGAAGCTATGGAAGCTGGTAGAGATTACTTTGTAACATTAGCATCTGCATCAGTTGTTGAAATAGTAGACAATGAAGCTGGTATACCAGAAGATGCAGTAAGTGTTGTTATAGATGGAGTTAAAATATTTATACCACTTGATGAATTAGTAGACTTCACTAAAGAATTAGATAGATTAAATAAAGAAAAAGCTAAATTAGAAGGCGAAATAAAGAGAGTTAACGGAAAGCTTTCTAACCAAGGATTCTTAGCTAAAGCTCCAGAAAGCTTAGTTAATGAAGAAAAGGCTAAAAAAGAAAAATTCGAAGAAATGATGAAATCAGTTCTTGAAAGAATAGAAAATATAGAAGCTAAAATAAAATAGTTTATATAAAAAGAGCTACCTCTAAATAGAGATAGCTCTTTTATTATGTTATGAAAAATCTTTGAGATAAGTGGATAATTATAGTTTATAATATAAGTAAGAGAATTGAAATACTTATTTATATTAGGAGGTAGAAAAATGGCAAAAAATATATTAGGAAGAATGGCAGCCGATACATTAGGACTATCAGATATAGGAAAGATTATATCTCCTCAAGATTTTGATAAAGTTGATGGAGACGACTACATAATGCATGAAGATGGAGAAAAAATATACTTTGTTATAAAGTCAAAATCAGATGAATACGTATTTACTAATAGAGGCCTTTTACATGTAGATGGAGCAAATGCAGTTAGTAGGAAAAGGGTTGTAAAAAGACATGAATTTTACTATGAAAGAGTAGATGAAGTTACATTAGAAACTGCAGGTACAGTAGATTTAGATATAGAAATAAAGTTTAATTTCGGTAATGAAAGGTTTAGCATAGATGTAGATAAAAAACAACTAGAACAGTTAAAAGATTTATATAAAGCTCTAGTTGAAATAAGTATGATACAAGGCAGAAATTATACATCTGTAGAAGATGGTATAAATGGACTTAAGATGGCTAATGATGCAATATCAAGAAATCATCTAGAAGGAAATCCGGTAAATATAGTAGAAGACTTAGCTAAGTTTAACTTCAACTGGATGGAAAACTTAAGAAATACATATAACAATAAAGATTTTGGAGAAGTATTTGAAAAATATATAAATAACTAATAACTCATAGAATTTTATAAAAGTTATTGATGATTTATAGAGCATAGGTATACTACCTATGCTTTTATATTTATTAGATAAAGTACAATGTAAAATATTTTAAAGGATATTATTTCCGAAAAAAGGAATATATATAATCTATATATTTAAGATTGGAGAGAATGCTATGATATTGAAACTAGAAGATAAACATAGAAATATAGTCTTAGATTATGTAGTAAAGGAGCCTAGTAAAAATTTATTTATAATAGGAGATATTGAACAGCATGGGTTTAATAAAGATTTCCAAGAAGTATGGGGAAAGTTTGATGAAGATAACAATTTAAGAGGTATTTTATTAAGATACACAAATAATTTTATACCATATATTGAAAAACTAGATGAAGATGTATATGAATTTAAGGATATTATAAGAAAATATAAAGGCAAAAAAATAATATCAGGAAAAGATACTATAATAGAAAAATTTAAAGATGTATTGGAAGATTACGAAGAAAAAATTACATATTTTTGTGAATTAAAAGATGATAAAAAACTTTTAAAATGGGATGATACTATAAAACTAGGCATCGAAGAGGATGCACAAAGGATATATGATTTATTAAGTACAATAGAGGAATTTTCTGTAGAATATAGTGTTGATACAATAAGAAGTAGAATAAAAGATAATAGCACAGTATCTTATTATATAGAAAATGACAACAAAGAAATAATAACTATATCACAAATAACGGCAGAGAATAGTAAATCTGCTATGGTTGTAGGGGTAGCAACTAAAAAAGAATATAGAGAACAAGGATATATGGGTAAATGTTTATCTAAACTATGTAGTGATTTACTTAAACGCAATAAGACATTATGTCTATTTTATGATAATCCAAAAGCGGGAAGAGTATATCGTAGGATAGGATTTAAAGAGATTGGAATATGGACTATGTTAGTAGAAAAATAATTTATTATTATGATGTAATTAAATATCATATTATAAACTAAATTAGTAAAAAATATACTATAATAAAAAGTAGATAAATAATAACAAAAGAGAAATGACTAAGGGGGATAATAAATGAACTACCAAGAATCATTACATTACATAGAAGAAACTCACAAGTTTGGTGTAAGGTTAGGACTAGATAATATATCTAAACTATTAGAACTATTAGGAAATCCACAAGATAAGATAAATATAATACATGTGGCAGGAACTAATGGAAAGGGTTCAACTTGTTCTTTTATAACAAGTATATTAAAGGAAGCTGGATACAAAGTTGGATTATATACATCACCATTTTTAGAGACTTTCACAGAGAGAATAAGAGTAAATGGAGAAAATATACCAGAAGATGATGTAGCTAGAATAGTTACCTTAATAAAAGAAAAAATAGAATATATGGTGGCAAATGGATATTCATATCCTACAGAATTTGAAATAGTAACTGCCATGGCATTTTATTATTATTGTGAACAAAATGTAGATTTTGTAGCGCTAGAAGTTGGATTGGGTGGAAGATATGATGCTACTAATGTTATAAGCAAATCAGAAGTAAGTGTAATAACATCTATAAGCTTAGATCATGTAGGTATATTAGGAGATACAGTTGCTAAAATAGCCTATGAAAAAGGTGGAATAATAAAAGAAAATGGAGTAGCTATAGTATACGATCAAAGTGATGAAGCAAAAGATGTTATAAAAAATATATGTAAAGAGAAAAATGCTAAATATATAGAAGTTACATTTGATAGTATGAAAATTAAAAAATCAGATATAAATTCTCAAGTATATAGCTGTAAGGTTATGAATAAAACATATGAAGACTTAGAAATAAAGTTAATAGGAGAACATCAAGTTAATAATTCCATGTTAGCTTTAAGTGTGGTAGAGTACTTAAAAGAAGCTAAAAATTTAGATATAAATGAAGAAGATATTAGAATAGGTCTATTAAATACAAAGTGGCCAGGTAGAATAGAAAAGTTAATGGAAGATCCTATATTTATAATTGATGGAGCACACAATGAAGATGGAGCAAGTTCTTTGGCTAAATCTATAAGTGAAAATTTTGGAGACAAAAAAGGAACTCTTTTAATAGGAATGTTAGAGGATAAAGATATAGATAGTGTGTTAAAAATAATTATGCCTTATTTTGATAAGGTAATAACAACAACTCCAGATAATCCAAGAGCTATAAGCTGTGAAGCTTTAAAAGAAAAAATATCTAAATATGTGGACGATGTAATTTCAATAGAAAACATAGAAGAAGCTGTCAATTATACACTAAGAAACTCTAAAAAAGAAGATATAATAATAAGTGCAGGATCTTTATATATGATAGGAGCAGTTAGAACAATAGTAAATAATACATTAGAGTTAGCAGAGTAGTATAAAACAAAGTGCTTTAAAATAGTAACAATGGCTATTTTAAGGCACTTTTTAAATTTAAAAACAATTATAAAATAGTTTATCAATATATTATTTAAATGAACTAAAAATTTATAAAATATATTTTATATAAATAAAAAAGAGTATCAAATAAGGTAAAATACCTAAAGATACTCATAAATAAATATTATAGAGATTGGCGTATAGCCTTAGATAATTGGTCTGGGCAAGAAGTAGTTTTTCCACCACAAGGTATATTAGCTAACTTATCAGCTACTTCAAATGCATTTTGCCCAATTACTAATTGCTTAAGTCCTATTAAATTACCTGGACATCCACCTACAAACTCAACATTAGTTATAACATTGTTATCATCTACTTCAAAATTCATTTCTCTACAACAAACGCCACTTGGCTTAAATGTTACTTTCATAATAAAACCCCTAACTTAATATATTATTTTCAATCCTATCATATCAAATATATATTTAATATTGCAATACTAAAAGATAGTAATAATATATAGATACAAAAGAATATACTATTATAGTATATGTATGAATAATAAAGGGGGCTAAAGTTTGAAGCTATACATTTCAAATTATCTATCGAATAGCATAAGTATATTAGATTATAAAGATTTTAAAACTGAAGAAATACTATTAGATGATGGGACTTATCCGCATCATTTTTGCATAAATAAAAAGCAGAAATTAATGTATTTACCCAGTTCAATTAATGGAATAATGTATATACTAGACCTGGAACTAAAGAAAATAATAGATAGTATGTCTATAGGTGGTAACTTAAGTCAGATAGGTATATCTAAAGGAGAGCTTTATATATCTAATGAAGATTCTAATAGTATTTACATAATAAATGAACATACGCTAGAGCCAGTAGGTATAATTAGTGTAGGAGAAACACCGCATGGATTTGATTTTAATGAAAAAGAAAATAAATTATATGTACCTTGTAAAAATTCTATATACTGTATAGATACCTTAAGCAAATGTATAGATAGGGAGATTAAGATAGACTTCAAAGCATGGCATATAAAGGTAGATACTAAAAAAAATGAAGTATATGTATCTACATTAGATGGAAGTGTAATAGTACTAGATGGATTTAATATGAAGATAAAGCATACAATAAATCAGTTTTTGATACCAGTAGAAATATGCTTTAACTATAGTAAAAGTGAGGTATATATAGCTGATTTAGGACATAAAAAAGTAGTAATATTAGATTATAATAACTTAGAAATTAAAGGTGAAATTAAGATAAATGGGAATCCACAAGGTTTAGCTATTTCTAGAAATGAAGAATTATTATTTGTATCTGATACTCAAAATAACTCTATAAAAGTATATAATGCAATAAATCACATGTTTATAAATGAAATTAAAACAGGAAAAGAGCCTACAACAATAATATGTTTATAGGCTTAGTGGTTATCACGTATAAGTAAATCTATAACTTCTGCATACATATATGATGCATTTTTCTTCCAATTGTTACAAATAAGCTTGGCCTGTTTCTCTGATGAAACATTTAAGTTTAAATCTATTAAGTTAGATTGATTTTCAATAACTCTCAAGTTAACAATAAATTCATGATCACTTTGTTTTACAAAGCTTGATTTTACTTGTGTATCAGATAACAGATTCTCTTTATTATTTATTATATACTCGTCTATTTTTTTAGCTGTATCTTCAGGTATTCTAGATAAGAAGTACTCTAATATTTCTAACCCTTTTTGAGTAAGAGAGTAATATTCTTTACCAGAATCCTCATAAGTAACTAAAAATTTAGATTCCATAAGTTGACTTAAAAACTGTTGAAGAGAAAAATAATTCATAGTCTCAGTTTCTAAGATAACTTGAGTAATTTGAGAATTAGTTAAATCCATATTAATTTTATTTAAAATATATAAAATTAAAAGCTTGTGAGAAGCTAATTCTTCAGATGAGTTTTCAAACATTGTACCATCCTCCGTAAACTATTTCTATATAATATATTAAACCAAAATATACAAAAATAAAAGTAGAATTTGAATATATTCAATAAATAAAATATCTTTTTTTATTCGTAAAAATATAAGAGACTACCATTTAGGTAGCCTCTTATCACTTAGATGTCAGAATTTACTATACTATTTACCTGCCATTTGGTTTTCAGCCATTTCAACTAATTTTTTAGTCATATAGCCACCAACATAACCGTTTTGTCTAGCTGTTAAGTTACCTTTGTCTATTGTGTCATAGTTAGCTAATCCTATTTCATTAGCTATCTCTAACTTCATTTGATTTAATGCAGCCTTAGCTTCTGGAACAGCTTTTCTGTTGTTGTTTGCCATAGTAAATTTCCTCCTTAGATGTTGTGTACAATACATATTGTATTGTTGATACTAATTTACCCTGGAATCAAATTTTATATACGTTTTTTTAAAAATTATTTGTGCTTTGTATCAATTTTTATTGTTTGAACTTTGTATCAATTTTTATTTTTTTATCTTTACGTACACCTTCTTCAATTCCATGTGCTTCTCTTAGATAGTGTCTACCTTCAAGTTTAAATGTCTTTCTAGCTGTTTCAACTTGATGACCTTTAATATTACCAAAAGAACTTTTTATAATTGACATAATAGCACCACCTTATATTAGTATTAACTTTAATTTGCCCAAATAATAAATTTAGTTTAATAGTAATTTTTTGAAAAAAATAAAAATAAGTTTTAAATATAGGACAACAAAAAGGAGGTGTAAATATGAAGTATAAGTCTAAAAAAATAAAATATTTTAGATCTAGTACTTTCTTTTTAGGAGTAACAATAGTTTTTATAATAGCTTTAATAGGTGGAATTAGATATGTATGTTATGAAAAAGAAGTAGCTAGTATGCCAATACATAGTGTTGATACAAATGATAAAGAAATAGCTTTAACCTTTGATGTAGCATGGGGAAAAAATAATATAGATGAAATTTTACAAGTTTTAGAAAAACATAATGTAAAATCTACGTTTTTTTTGCTGGGCAGTTGGATAGAAGATAATAAGGAATTAGTTGAAAAAATACATAATGCAGGTCATGAAATAGGAAATCATTCTAATACACATGCAAGTTTTAAAAATTTATCAAAAGAATCAAAAGTTCAAGAAATTAAGTTAGTATCAGAAAAAATATATGATATAACAGGAGAAAAAACAAGTTTATTTAGACCTCCATTTGGTGATACAGATAAAGAAACTTTAGAGGTGAGCAATTCATTAGATCATCAAACCATTAAATGGAGCCTAGATTCTATGGATTGGAAGGGATTTGGTGCAAATCATGTTATTGATAGAGTAATGAAAAATTCTGAACCAGGATCTATAGTATTATTTCATTCAAATGTAAGTAATGTGGAAAATTACATAGACACTATAATACTTAATTTAAAGAAAGATGGATATAAAATAGTTCCTGTATCAGAAATAACATACAAAGAAAATTTCAAAGTGGATAGTAATGGAGTTCAAAAGCTACAGAATAAGTAGTAATAAAAGTAAGAATTTATAAATATATTTATTATATAAAAGATAAAATATACAATTAACAAATTGTGGGGGGATAAAGATGGTAACAGTTAAAGAAGAAACGAATGTAGTGAATTTAAGAGGGGAACTGAGTGAAAACTTAGAATTCAGTCATGAAATATTTGGAGAGAAGTTTTATAACACTACTATTAAAATAAATAGACTTAGTGATTCTTATGATATACTTCCTATTACAGTTTCAGAAAGACTTTTAGAAGATATAAAAATAGAGGAAGGGAATTTATGTAGTATATTGGGGCAGTTAAGGTCTTATAATAAAAATATTGATAATAGAAATAGACTAGTTTTAACTGTTTTTGTTAGAGAAATAAAGACGATAGAAGAGGAAAATAAAGATCCAAACAGTATATTTTTAGATGGTTACATATGTAAAGAGCCCGTTTATAGAAAGACTCCATTAGGGAGAGAGATAACAGATTTATTAGTAGCAATAAATAGACCATACAATAAATCAGACTATATACCATCAATAGTTTGGGGAAGAAATGCAAAATTTGCTAAAGGGTTAAAGGTTGGAGATAGAATACAAATGTGGGGAAGAGTTCAAAGTAGAGAGTATGAAAAAAAAGGTGAAGATGGAAATAGTATAAAGAAAGTTGCTTATGAAGTTTCTATATCGAAAATAAAAAAAATGAGTGAAAATAATAATGAATAGGGTTTCATAAAAAAACTAAAAATTTACTAGTTGAATAGTTGCTCCTTATTTATTATAATTTATTCTATGATGTTAGTTATAAATGCAGAAAGTAAAGAGGGGGAGCACTGTGAAAAGCGTATTATATCATGATTACGACCCTAGTATTAGTTTGACAGATAACTCTGATGATATAACTTGTTTTTTAGATACGATAAAGTATAATGTAGGCAATCATATACTACTTGTAGGAAAAATAGGTGACCTAGGGAAAAGATTAAGAAGGCTAGGAGTATATGTAACAATACTTGAGAATAGCCCTTATGAAGACGTATGTTATTCCTTAATACACAACGGAAACTGTAATGTTATAAAAGGAACACTTGAACTATTGCCTTTTGAAGATAGACATTTTGACAAAGTTATAATATTAGATCACTTTAATAACACTGGAAATTTCGAGCAAGCATCTAAAGAAATTAACAGAGTACTAAAGATCAATGGTGAGTTAATATTAGAAGATTTAAATTTAAAAAATATTAAAGTTAAGTTAAAAAATCTAAAGCATAAACTGTGCGGAGAAAATATCAAGTACCATTATCCAAATGATGTTGCAAAGTTATTTTCAACTTTAGATTTTGAAGGTAATGTTAAAGAAGTAGAAAATGAAAGATACATTTATATAGGAAAAAGAAAATAGAGATTTTACTAATATATATAAAGACTAGGTTAGCCTGGTCTTTTATATATTAAACTAAAAATAGGAGCCATATAGTTATGAGTATAAATTATCAATTAATAATAGTAGTAATGATGTTTGTTATATTAATATCTATACAATTTACGCTAAATAAAATATATTTAGTATTAAAGGATATAAAAGAAATACTTAATTTAAAAAGATTAAGAAAGGATTAATATGGCAAACTTAAAATACATAAGAGAAGATATTCAAAATATAGCAGAAGCAATAGTAGCTGTTTTAGGTATAGATGTAACCATAGTAGATGATGACTTAACTAGAGTTGCAGGTACAGGTATATATTTAGAAAAAATAGGAGAAAAAATAAGTGGATACTCTGCTTTTAATAAATGTCTAATAGAACAGATAGAAATAATAATAGATGATCCAAGTTGTAATGATATATGTAATGAATGCTCCAATAGTGGAGATTGTAAAGAGTTTGCAGAGGTTTGTTGCCCTATAATAAGCGAAGGAGTAACCTATGGGGTTATAGGCCTTATAGCTTTTACAGAGGAACAAGCTAAAGTTATAAAAAATAATAAAGATGTATTAATGAATTTTTTAGGTAAAATGGCTGATTTAATATCTAATAAAATTAAAGCTCAAGTAAAAGCTTATGAGTTAGAATTAGAAAAGAAAAAGCTAGAGACTTTAGTAAATGGTATAGATAAGGCTATAGTATCTATTGATGTAGATGGAAATATAGATAAATATAATTTAAAATTTAAGAAAGTATTCAATTTAGAAAATAATATAAATGGTAAAAATATATTTAAGCTTTTAGAGTTCATAAAAAAACCATCAAGAGATAATTTTAAAAAAGAAAAATCACATAGTTTTAACTATAAATTAGATGGATATGAATTAAAAGGAATATACAATATAAATGAAATTATTTTAAAGAAAGAATTAAAAGGATATGTTATAGACTTTATAGATAACAAAGATGCTATTAAAAACTACAATAAAATAAATAAAGATTATAGTATAACATTAGAAAATATAATAGGAAATAGTAGCATTATAAATAGTGTTAAAAAGGAAGCGCTAATAGCTTCTAAGTCCACTTCTACAGTACTAATTACAGGAGAAAGTGGTACTGGTAAAGAGTTATTTGCAAGAGCTATACATAACCATAGTAATAGATGTGAAAATCCATTTGTAGCTGTAAATTGTGCAGCCATACCAGATAATTTACTAGAAAGTGAATTATTTGGTTATGAAGAAGGAGCTTTTACAGGAGCAAAAAAGGGTGGTAAATTAGGTAAGTTTGAAATAGCTAATAAGGGTACTATATTCCTAGATGAAATAGGAGATATGAGCTTGCATCTACAAGCAAAATTACTTAGGGTATTACAAGAAAAAGAGCTAAATAAAATTGGAGCAAAATCAAATAAATTTATAGATGTAAGGATAATAGCAGCTACCAATAAAGATTTAGAAAAAATGGTATTAAAGGGAACTTTTAGAGAAGATTTATATTATAGGCTTAATGTAATACCTATATCACTTCCAAATTTAAGACAAAGAAAAGATGATATACCAGATTTAATAGATTTTATGATAAAAGAATATTCTAGAAAGTTAGAAAAGCATGTAACTGGTATTGACAAAAATGTGCTAGATGTAATGTTAGAATATAAATGGCCAGGAAATATAAGAGAGCTTCAAAATATAATAGAGTATGGCGTGAATATGTCTATAGGAGAAATTATAACATTAGATGTAATACCTAATAAATTAAAAAATGTAGAGTTAGAAGAAGTATTAGTTCAAAATGATAAGATAAGAACTTTAGAAGAATTAGAAAAAGCAGAAATCATTAAAGCATTACATAAATATAAAGATTATAAAAAAGACAAAGAGCTAGTAGCAAAAGCATTAGGTATATCTAGAGCTACTCTATATAGAAAACTAGAGAAATATAAAATTATCTCAAAATGAGAAAAAATCTCATTTTGAGATTTTTTTTACTCGAATTGAGATAAAAATATAAATTTATACACAAAATTAATATTTAAATGCAGATTTAGAAAAAAACTAAAAAAATAATAATCTTAATTATAATGTAGAAAAATGATGACAAATGCGTACATATAAGCATTTTACGGAAACGTTTTAACTAGATAAATTAAATAATAGAAAAATAATAATTAATTTAAAAAGTTGGCACATATATTGCTATATATAAAAGTATAAACTTAATTTATGTGGGAGGAAATGTTATGAAGGATGTAAGAAATCAAATAGTTAATATATTAAAGGCAGAAGTAAAGCCAGCTCTAGGATGTACAGAGCCAGTTGCAGTTGCATTAGCTTGTGCTAAAGCAAAAGAATTATTAGGGGAAGAAATAGTTAAGCATAACGTATTAGTTAGCCCAAACGTATATAAGAACGGAATGTGTGTAGGAATACCAGGAACAGAAAGATTAGGATTAAAAATATCAGTAGCTTTAGGATTTATAGGTGGACACTCTGAAAATGGATTAAGAGTATTAGAAACTTTAACTGAGGAAGAAGTTAAAAAGGCAGAAGAGTATATGGATACTCATCCAATATCAATATCACCAGCGGATACAAAGGAAAAGGTATATATAGAAGTAAACTTAGAAGGAAAAACTAGAACTTCAAGGGTTATTATAAGAACTAAGCATGATAACTTTGTTTACTTAGAAGAAAATGGAAATGTTTTATTAAATGAAGAAGGTTTAGAAGAAATAGCAGTTACAACAGAAAAAGAAGAAAACATAATGGACACTATAACTATAGAAGAATTAGTTAAAAATGTAGAAGCATTAGATCTTAAAGACATAGAATTCTTATTAGAAGGAATAGCTATGAATGAAGAAATAGCTAACTATGGATTAAATCAAAAAGTAGGTATAGGTGTTGGATACGGAATAAAGAAATCTATGGAAGATGGATTACTTGGAGACGACTTAATGAACCAAGCTATGATGATAACAGCAGCTGCATCAGATGCTAGAATGGCAGGAGTTAAAATGCCAGTTATGAGTTCAAATGGTAGTGGAAATCACGGTTTAACTGCTATACTTCCAATAGTAGCATACAACAAGAAATTCCCTCAATCAGATGAAAGATTAGCAAAAGCTTTAGCTATATCTCACTTAGTTACAGCATACATTAAAAATTACACAGGAAGATTATCAGCAGTATGTGGATGTGGAGTTGCTGCATCAACAGGAGCTACAGCAGGTTTATCTTGGTTAATGAGCGGAGATGAAAGACAAATAGAAGGTGCTATAGAAAATATGGTAGCTAACTTAAGTGGTATGATATGTGATGGTGCAAAAGCAGGTTGTGCATTAAAATTAGCATCAGCAGCATCAGCAGCAGTACAAAGTGCTATAATAGCTAAACAACAATGTTTCGTACCACCAATGAATGGTATAGTTGGAGCTAAAGTAGAACAAAGTATACAAAACCTAGGAAGAGTAAGTGATAAAGGTATGTCTGTTACAGATGAGGTTATAATAAATGTAATGGATGATATGAACAAGGTTAAGTAATTCTCCTTGCAAAAACATCTAATCTCCTATAAAATTGAAAGTATCATTTATACATAATGGAGGATTTATTATGAATATCGAAACTAAAAAGTGGGAAGTTTTATGTTCTGAAGAACAAATTGCTACTAGACTTAAGGAATTAGGTGCACAAATATCTAAAGAGTATGAAGGAAAGAATCTTTTAGTAGTATCTTTATTAAAAGGAAGCTTTATCTTCTGTGCTGACTTAGTAAGAAACATAACTGTTCCAGTTAAAATAGAGTTTATGACAACTTCAAGCTATGGTCACGGAGAACAAAGTAGTGGGAACGTAAAGGTTGTATCAGATGTAAATTCTAGTTTAGAAGGATATGATGTATTAATAGTAGATGATATAACAGATACAGCATTAACTATGCATCATGTTATGAATCATTTAAAAACTAAAAATCCAGCAAGCGTAAAATGCTGTGTATTACTTGATAAGCCAAGTAGAAGAAAAGTTGAATTAGTTCCAGATTACTGTGGATTTGAAATAGAAGACAAGTTTGTTGTTGGATATGGATTAAACTATGGTGATTATTACAGAAACGTACCATACGTATTCAATGTTACAAATGAAGATAGATAAATAAAAAGTTGCTCTTAGGAGCAACTTTTTATTTACAAAGATTTTGTAATTTATATAAACTATATAAGTAAACTAAGCTAATATATATTTATACACATATCAACTGTAAAAATGGTTGAAAAGTGGATAACTTCAAAATGAAAATGGTTGCAGGAGGATTAAGTATGGGGATAAAAATGATACATCATATATGCATTCAAACAGAAAAATATAAGGAATCATTAGATTTTTACACAAGAATACTGGGATTTGAAGTAGTTCAAGAGAGTAAAAATTTCCACAACAGAGAATATAATACGTGGATAAAACAAGGTACCTTTATGATAGAACTTCAGACGCCTAAAGCTGGGGATAAGTTTAAAAAGTGGACATCTTTAAATGAAGGCCCAGTGCATATGGGATTTATTGTGGATAATGTGGAAGAAGAGTATAAAAGGATAAAATCGCTAGGATATACTAATTTCAAAGTTAAAAATGGAGAAATTGTATACAAAGTAGAAGGTGAAAGCTTATTTAAAATAAAAGCACCAGAAGGAACAGAAATAGAAATTAGAGATACTGATATAGCTTAGTATCAAAAATACCCTTCTATTAATATCATATTAGTATGAAAGTATTATGATTAATGGGGGGATTTTTTTGAGAAACTTCAATGAGAAATATTCATTGGTTAGAGTATTGCATGCCTTGGTAAGTGGAGAAGAATTAGATGTATATATAGATGGATTTCCTTTTTATATGGATGTAAGATTTGCTCAATTTACACCATATATATATGTACCAGAAGGAGAGCATATATTTAGCGTTTATTTAAAAGAGGAAAGGGATAGTCCTTTGAGTGAGGTTAGTATCGATGTAAAAAATGATGAGCTTATAACAGCAGCTATTATAGAAAAAAATGATAAAGTAGATATACTTCCTATACCAGAGAAAATGGGAGTTCCAGAAGATAATACATCGAAGATTAAGTTTGTACACTTAGTTCCAGAAGCACCAAATGTTAATATACTAATGGGTGGAGAAGAAATATTTAATAATGTAGGTTATACAGATTATACAGAGTATGAAAATGTGCCAATAGGAGAGTATAAGATGGATATAGAATTGACGGAAAATAAAAAAACAGTTTTAAGCAACTTAGTAAATATAAATCCAAATAGAATATATACATTTTATGTTATTGGGATATCGCCTAATATAGATATGATTCAGACATTAGATGGAGCAACTTTCTTACAGTGATAGATATAAACTATAAAAATTTGTTATTATTAAAAGTATAGATAAATTTATCTATACTTTTTTACGCTTAAGGAAATTATCATACTTCAAAAACTATAGATAACTATTGTAGCTAAGTAATACCAATTAGTTTAGTAAGCGCAAAAAAGACAATTTGAAGCGCTTCGCGATACGTCGCTCAAGCAACGGATGAAGTGTAGCGCCCACGTAGTGGCTTAAGCGAAGCGAATTTTTTATGTTCAAAGTTATATTTATGTGGTATATAATATAATTAGTTTAATTAGGAGTATAAATACTATGAAGAAAGCAAGGATTTTAATAAATATAGTCTTAATAATAGCATTATTATTTGGAAGTTATAATATTATATCTAAAGTTTTAGACTATAAAAAAGCAGATAGAGTATATGATAATATAAAGAAAATAAAAGAAGAAAGAGAAAAACAATTTGTATCAAGTGCACAAAGTAATAATAATTATAAAGTAGGCAATAGTGAGGTAGATGATAATAAAGAGGTTAAACAAAATAGTCCTTATAATAAGACTACTTTAGATTTATCTGATATAAATAAAGATTATAGAGGTTGGATAGACATTGATGGAACTAATATAGATTACCCAGTTCTTCAAGCTAAAGATAATAGCTATTATCTTAAAAAGGATATAAATAAAAATTATTTACCATCAGGTTCTATATTTTTAGACTATAGAAATAACAGATTTGAGGATAGTAATACAGTTATTTATGGTCACTATATGAGAAATAATACAATGTTTGGTGAGTTGAAGAAATTTAAAGATAAAAAATTCTTTGATAAAAATAATAAAATATACATAGAAACGCCAGATGGACAAAAATTAGAATATAAAATTTTCTCAGTTTATACAACTGATGCAAATTATAATTACATACAGACTTCTTTTAATTCTAAAAGTGATTATAAACAATTTCTTAATAAAATAAAAAACAAGTCTTTATATAACACTAATGTAGAAGTAAGTGAAAATGATAAAATACTAACTTTATCTACTTGTAGCTATGAATTTGAAAATGCGAGAACTGTAATTCATGCCAAATTAGTAAATTAAAAGGCTCAAATTAATATTTATTAATTTGAGCCTTTTATATTTAGTCCAAATCTCTAAGACCGTCCATTAACTTAGTTTTATCAGCTGTTTTTTCGTCTTTTATTTTTATGACTTTTGCAGGAGAGCCAGCAACTACCTCTCCTTCTAACACGTCATGGGTAACAACTGAACCTGCTGCCACAATAGCGCCCTTTTTTACTGTTACACCTTCAAGTATTACAGCATTTGCTCCTATTAAAACATCATCCTCAATTATAACAGGAGAAGCAGAAGGTGGCTCTAAAACGCCAGCAATAACCGCTCCGGCACCTACATGAACATTTTTTCCGATTATACCTCTTGCTCCAATAACTGCGTTCATGTCAATCATGGAATTATCACCAATAACAGCTCCAATATTTATAACAGCTCCCATCATTATAACCGCATTTTTTCCTATAGTAGCCATATCTCTTATTATAGCTCCAGGCTCTATACGAGCATGTTCATGAAGGTAGTTGTATATAGGTATAGCAGAGTTCCTTCTATCATACTCAATATATATATCGTTTATAAGATTTTCCTTACCTTTTAGAAAATCATTTATTGTATCATAGTCACCAATAAGTATATAAGAACCATTAGAACCAAATACTTTAAATTCCTTAGCTTCTTTGAAGCTGATAAGATTAGTATTTATATAAACCTTAACAGGTGTTATTTTTTTTGATTCTTTTATATATTTGGCTATTTCATAAGCATCGTTTAAATTTATCATTAGTTACCTCCATAGATTAACTTAGTAAATTATCCATATTATAATACCCAGGACTTTGGTTAACTAAAAATTTAGCAGCAGTTATAGAGCCTTTAGCAAAGATATCCTTAGATTGAGCTATATGTTTTAACTCTACAACTTCATCATGACCTGCATATATGACATTATGCTCACCAACAATAGTCCCACCTCTAATAGCGTGTATTCCTATTTCATTTTCACTTCTTTTCGCCTCGCGGCCATATCTTCCATAATTATATTCAATACTAGGTAGTACATCTTTTATTGCATTAGCAATCATAATAGCAGTACCACTTGGTGCATCAACTTTTTTATTATGATGTTTTTCTATTACTTCAATATCAAAACCATTTAACACTTTAGTAGCTTCTCTTACTAATTTTAATAAAACATTAACTCCTAAGGACATATTAGAAGAGTGGAAAATAGGAATTATATTAGAGGCATCTTTTATTTTATTTAACTCTTCTTCATTATATCCAGTAGTAGCAATAACCAAAGGGGTTTTAGTATTTAAAGCATAAGATAAAACATTATCTAAAGCTAAGTGATGAGAAAAATCTATTATTACATCACCTTTTTTAGAAATATCAGACATAGTAGAGAAAACGTTAAAAGATGTTTTTTCTTTTTGGCTAGGAGATACTCCACAAACTAATTCTAAATCAGGATCTTGTTCTATACATTTAGTTAAAACTCTACCCATTTTTCCAAAGCATCCATTAACTATAACTTTTAGCATGATTTTTCTCCTAATGATAATCCTTGATTTTTTAATTCTTGTTTTAAAACTTCTAAGTTTTTATCTTCCATTTCAGCTAGAGGTAGTCTTAAATTTCCAACATTAAATCCAAGTAAATTCATAGCAGTTTTAACAGGTATAGGATTAACTTCTATAAATAAAGCATCTATTAAAGGCTTTAATTTAAGTTGTAATTCTCTAGATCCTTTTATATCTCCTTCTAAGAATTTATAAACTAAATCATGAGTTTCTTTAGGACAAACATTAGCAAGAACAGATATTACTCCATGACCTCCAACTGATAATAATTGAATTATACTATCATCATTTCCTGAATAAATAGCAAAGTCATCTGGAACTAATCTAGCTATTTCTCCAACTTGAGATAAATCTCCACTAGCTTCTTTTATAGCAACTATATTATCTATTTTAGCAAGTTCTGCTACTAAGCTAGGTTTCATATTCATAGATGTTCTTCCCGGAACATTGTACATAATTATAGGAAGATTTACGCTTTTAGCTATAGTTTCAAAATGAAGCTTAAGACCATTTTGGTTAGCTTTATTGTAGTAAGGTGTTATAACTAATAATCCATCAGCTCCAAGTCTTTCAGCTTCTTGACTTAAATAAATAGAATGTGCAGTGTTATTTGAGCCAGTTCCAGCTATAACAGGTATTCTTTTATTAACTTTATCAACAGTATATTTTATAACAGCAAGCTGTTCTTCATCGCTCATAGTAGTGGATTCCCCTGTAGTTCCACAAACAAGTATTGCATCAGTATTATTCTCTATGTGATATTCAATTAATTTTCCAAGAGTCTCAAAATCTACACCATTTTCATCAAAAGGTGTAACTAAAGCAACTGCAGAACCTTTAAATAACATATACAAAACCCCTTTATATAAGAATTTACCTAATTAGGTATTAAAGTATTAAACTAAATCACAAGCAACTAATAATTCTGCTATTTGAACAGTATTAGTAGCAGCACCTTTTCTGATATTATCGGCAACTACCCATATATTTACTCCACTATCTACACTAAAATCTCTTCTTATTCTTCCAACGAAAACTTCATCACGACCAGTAGAATCTACTGTAGTAGGATATTTATTTTCTTTAGGATTATCCATGACAATTACACCATTCATGTTTTCTAAAGTATTAACTAAATCAGAAAGCTCAAATGGGTTTTCAAATTCAATATTTATAGATTCACTATGACTATTTTTTACAGGAACTCTAACTGTAGTAGCTGTAACCTTCATATCGAAATCATTAAATATTTTTTTTGTTTCATTTATCATTTTTAATTCTTCTTTTGTATAACCATTGTCTTCAAAAACATCTATATGAGGAAGACAGTTGTAAGCTATTGGATGAGGATAGAAACTATTAGGTTTTCCATCAACACCATCTTCTAAATCTTTAATACCTCTTACACCTGAACCAGATACAGCTTGATAAGTAGAATAAACTATTCTTTTTATTTTATATTTTTCATGAAGTGCCTTAAGAGGAACTACAGCTTGTATAGTAGAGCAATTTGGATTAGCAATTATTCCTTTATGTTTTTTTATATCTTGTGGATTAACCTCAGGAACTACTAAAGGTACATTTTCATCCATTCTCCAATAACTAGAATTATCAATAACCACAATACCCTTTGAAGCTGCTATAGGAGCATATATAGAACTTATTTCACCACCAGCAGAGAATAAGGCTATTTGTATATCTCTATCAAAAACATCTTTATTTAATTCTTCAACTACATATTCTTTTCCATTAAATACTACAGTAGACCCAGCAGACTTAGCAGAAGAGAATAAATATAGTTGATTTATAGGGAACTTTCTTTCTTCTAAAACTTTTAAGAAAGTTCTTCCAACCATACCAGTAGCACCAACAATAGCTACATTAACTTTTTTCATAAAATCACCCCAAATAAATTGATTAAGTATCTATATAAAATTATTCAAGGAGATTAAAATATATTCTATTTGTTGATAATAAATCCCTTTAAAAATATTTTCTATAAAAGAGGTAGAAAATATAGCTTTTTTGTTAAGCTTTTCAGAGAATAGAAAAATAATAAAAAAGGACTATAACTAAATAGTCATAGTCCTAAGTAAACTTTAATTTATATTATCTAACTCAATCTTAAGAATACACAGTTATATTTTAAGACTCAAATTATATTATAAATTTATCTACATCCCTTATTAAAAAGAGGATCAAATTACTTACACATTAAGTGCATTTTCACTATCTATATTAAGTGCAACTTCAATACCTTCAAGAGTAGAATTTAAAGCTACACGTGGACTTTTTGCATCACCAATCACATGGAAAGGAATTTCTAAATCTCTACATTTTAATTGAACATCTTCTAAAGCTACTGAAGTTGCACCAAGAGCAACGACTACAGCATCACAATTAATACTTGTTTCAGTTTCATCTTTAACATATACAACTTCATTTTCTTTTATTTCCACAACCTTGGCACCAGGAATTTGATTAACACCTATTACATACATATTTTCAAGCATATTCATACTTCTAATCCAGCCTAAATCTCCACCGAATCTGTCAGATTCATCAATAACTGTACATTTTATACCTTTGTCAGTTAAGTATTGAGCAGTTTCTAAACCTACCATTTTTCCGCCAAGTATAACTACATTACCAGAAAGTTCTATATTACCAGATAAAACTTCTTCATAAGTAAATACATTTTTACTTTCTATACCTTTTATTTCAGGTTTTGAAGCAACAGCACCAGTTGCAATTATTACTTCATCAGGATTAATTTGAGATACCAACTCAGGAGTTACAACTGTATTTAACCTAACATCAACACATAAACGAGTAGCTTCTTTAGCTTCCCAGTTAACAGCATCAAGCATCTCACCTTTATATGGAGCAGCACCAGCTAAGTTAAATTGCCCACCTAATTTATTGCTAGCTTCACATAAAATTGGGTTATGCCCTCTAACTTTTAGCATGTTAGCAGTCATCATACCACCCATACCACCACCAGCTATTAAAACTGTTTTAGGGTTAGTTGTTTTAGTAATAGGTTGACCTTCTTTACCAACCATAGGATTTCTCATACAAGTAATTGTAGGAATATTTGGATTCATTATAGAGTCAAAGCAGCCCTTCAAGCAACCAACACATAAACGTATACTATCAGTTTTACCATCTTTTGCTTTATTACAGAATTCATGATCTGTAATTTGAGCACGACCTATAGCAACCAAATCACACTTTTCTTCTTCTATAAATTTATTTGCAATTTCTGGATGATTGATTCTACCAACTCCAACTACAGGCATTTCAATAGCATCACGTATCTTTTTTACATTTTCAATGTTATATCCGCGAGGAGTATCAATTGAAGGAACTTCATATTTTAGAGCTGCAGACTTATTATTACCTCTTGAAATATCAATTATATCAACACCTTCAGCTTTAGCCATCTTTAAAAACTCAATTACATCTTCTATAGTAAGTCCATTTTGAACATAATCATCTAATGCATCTACACGCATAAATAAAGGCATAGTTTCTGGCATATTAGCACGCATAGTACGAATAACTTCAAGTGAAAATCTTGCTCTATTTTCTAAAGAACCATTATATTCATCATCACGTTTATTAAAAGCAGCACTTAAGAATGTATGAGGAAGATAAGTATGAGCAGCATGGAATTCTATAGCATCACAGCCAGCTTTTACTGCCATTTTAGTGGATTTTCCATAACAATCAACAATTTCTTTTATATTTTCATGAGTCATGCCTTCTGTAACCATAGGAGTTCTATCTTTTGGAAGTAGAGCTATTGCAACTTGACCACCATGCCAAATTTGAACACCTATTTTACCACCAACGCTATGTACGCTATCTATAAGTTTTTTCATACCTTCAAAATGTTCATCTTTATAAAGGGCTACATAACCATTACCATGAGTACTTGGGTGTATAGCACAAACCTCAGTAAAATTAAGTCCACAGCCGCCTTTTGCAATTGCTACATGATAATCAATTAAATTTTGTGTAACAAGTCCAGTAGGAGAAGCCATTTTTGTCATCATTGCTGGAAGTATTACACGGTTTTTTATTTCTAAATCTTTTATTTTAAATGGAGAAAACAAAGAATTATAGTTCATAATCATATCACCTTTCACTATTAAAATTTATTATTTAGCTATACGTTATATTTATAAAATTACATTACAATTCCACCATCAATATTTAATATTGCACCAGTTGTATATGAAGAATCCTCTGAAGCAAGGTATACAAAAGCACCAGCCATTTCATAAGGCTCAGCCATTTTTCCAAGTGGAGTTACTTGTCTCATATGTTCAACCATTTGATCTGTAACAAACTTTTTTACCATTTCAGTAGCCACAGAACCAGGAGCAACAGCATTAACTCTTATATTGTATTTACCAAGTTCTCTAGCAAATGATCTTGTAAGGCCATTTACAGCAAACTTAGAAGCAGTATAAGCACATTGTCTGCCAGCACCATTTACACTTACTAAAGAGCTTGTGTTAATTATATTACCACCGCGGGCTTTCATAATTTTAACCGCAGCTCTTGTGCAACGGAACATTCCTGTAACATTTACGTCCATAACTTCTTCAAATTCTTCATCTGTCATTAAATCGATATCTTTTGTAGCTGTAATACCAGCATTATTAACTAATATGTCAACATAGCCCCATTTATCAACTACTTGTTTAAACATTTCATTGATTTCATCAGTACTTGACATGTTTGCGTGAACTGCTATAACATCAGCATTAGGATATTTTTTTTGGATAAGATTTAGTGCGTTATTTGCAGTTTCAGCTCTACTTCCACATATTGCAACTTTAGCACCTTCTTTGACATATCTATCAACTATAGCAAAACCAATACCACGTGATCCGCCAGTAACGATTGCAACTTTATTTTTTAGTTTCATAAAATTAATTCCTTTCAAAGTTAGTTTATATGTTAATTACAAAACAATTACAATGGAGTTATAAATTAGATAAGATAAAACAAAACTAAAAAATTTAATTTAATGTGATAAATAAATTTTTATTCAATTAATAGAATTGAGTATTCGAAATAATTACATTATTAGAAATGATTAAATTTTCCAAAACAACTATTGAGATAATCGTAGGACACAAAATTTAATTTGTCAATAAAATTTTAAATTTGAAATTGTAAAGTTTTATAAAAAATAAAAAAGCTGCAAAATTTAATATTTACAACTTTTTTAACTATTAGAAAGTAAATCAGATATTGTTTTTGAAATATCTAATAAATCTTTAATAATATCTTGTTTATGAAACTTATTTAAGTAAGATTTGTGACCGTATATACTAAGTGTTGCTATAGCTTTCTTATTATTTAAAATAGGTACACAGTAGCAAAGTTCATCAAAGTGATACTCACCAGATTCATAAGCATAGCCATCATTTTTTACCTTTTTTAAGTAAGCAACTAAATCATCAATGCTTGTGAAGAAGTTACCTTTAAATCTGCTATTAGATACTTTTGAAAGGTAAATTTGTATTGCTTCATTAGAAGATTCCAACTGGCAGTTATAAGCTAACATACAATGAGCTACGGCAGGACGATAAGCCTCACAATTTAGAGGATCCTCATGTAGTGAATAAAAAGTTGTAGTGTAGTAACCAGAGTAGTTTCCTATCACAAAAACATTTGAACCTTCAATTACGGATAGAGAAACTGAGTTGCTATATTTTTCTGCTAAAAATGCCATATATGGTCTTGCAGTAGTAGCTATTGGTAAATTATTAGCAGCTGAAAATCCAAGAATGAGCGCTTTACTACCTATTGTATACAGACCTGTTTTAGGATCTTTTGATAGAAAATCTTTTTGATACATTGTGGTTAAAGTTCTATGAACAGTACTTCTGTGTAAGTTCATAACTTCAGCAATAGAAGAAACGGACATTTTACCACCATTTGAATGAATAAGACTTAATATATCTAAAGCCCTATCTAAACTTTGTAAAGAAGACAAACTTATATAAACCCCTTTCGAAATATATAATTTTTTTCTTATAGTATAGCATAATTTAAATAAAAAAATAAAAAATAATTGTTCCATATAGTGCGACATTCATATGGAGATAATATAAAAAAATTATAAAAAATAAGTTGAAATGTATGTAAATATCGAACTTATAGTACGTTTATAGTTTATTTTTAATAAAATAACTTTAAAATAGTGTTGCGGTATATGAAAAGGGTTGCTACAATGAAATTGAAATATACTTTTAATACTTAAAAACATATTATTTTCAATAAAATTCAAAACAGTTACATTTTATACTATTCAAATATTCAGATTAAACTTAATTAATTCAAAATAATAGAATTTAAAACAATTAAATTCCAAATAATTACACCTAATAAAATTCAAAACAACTATTAAAATTTATTTAAGGGAGAAGTAATTATGGATAATTTTAAACTATATACACCAATTAACATAGGCAATGTTGAAATAAAAAATAGAGTTTTAATGGCGCCTATGAGCCTTGGCTATGAAGAAAAAGATGGAAATGTAAGTTCAAGACTTCAAGACTTCTGGATTGAAAGAGCCAAGGGTGGAGTAGGTCTTATTGTTGTAGACGCAGTTACAGTGGATAGCTCAGTTCCATATTTAGGATTTACAATTAGTTTAGGAGAAGATAAATTTATCCCTAAATTCAAATCGTTTGTAGATGAAATTCATGCAAATGGTTCAAAATTATTTCCTCAAATTACACATCCAGGACCTGAATCTATTTCATGGATGTTTGGTAAAACACCAGTAGCTTCTTCAAACTATATAAATAGTTTAGGAAAATCAGTTAGAGAACTTAAAGTAGAAGAAATTGAAGCTATAGTTGAGCAATATGGTGATGCTGCAAGAAGAGCTAAAGAAGCAGGTTGCGACGGGGTAGAGTTTCACTGTGCCCATGCATATATGTTAGCAGGTTCTTTCTTATCTCCACTTAGAAATAAAAGAACAGATTGCTATGGAGGTAATTTAGACGGTAGAGCTAAATTTGCTTTTGATGTAATTAAAAATATAAAGAAAAAAGCTGGAGATGATTTCCCTATACTTATGAGAATTTCAGGCGATGAAAGAGTATTAGGCGGAAATACATTAAATGATATGTTGTATTTAGTACCTAAATTTGTAGAAGCTGGGGTAGATGCTTTTGAAATTTCTGGTGGTACTCAATATGAATTATGTTGGAAAATAATCCCTTGCCATTATGAGTCACCAGGAGTAAATATAAAAGAAGCTGAAGCTATTAAAAAAGTTTCTAAAGTACCTGTATTTGTAGTTGGTAAGATTAATGATATAAAACTTGGCGAAAGTTTAGTTGAAAGAGACGTTGTAGATGGAGTAGTATTTGGTAGACCTTTACTTGCTGATCCTGAACTTGTAAATAAAGGGTTTGAAGGAAGATATGAAGATATAAGACCATGTGCAAGTTGCGGTGGACCTTGTATAACAAGAGAAAGATCTAACCCAGTTGCAAAATGTGCAATAAACCCTGAACTTGGGCGTGAAAAAGAAATGGCTATTACAGAAGCAAAAATAAAGAAAAATGTAGTAATAGTAGGTGGTGGACCAGCTGGTTTAGAAACTGCAAGAGTTGCAGCTAAAAGAGGTCATAAAGTTACTTTAATTGAAAAGTCAGATAGACTTGGAGGTCAAATAAATCTTGCAGCTATTCCTCCTCACAAACAAGATTTAACAAGATGGGTTAAATATTTAAAAGTTCAAGTTGAAAAATCTAATGTAGATATAAAATTAAATACAGAAGCAACAGCTGAGTATATAAAAGAATTAAATGCAAATGTATGTATTATCTCAACTGGTTCAACTCCGTTTATACCAAAAGTAAAAGGCATAGAAAATATTGATGCTATAACAGGTAGTGATGTGCTATCTGCAAAGGTTAAAGATGCAATACATGGAAAGGTTCTTGTAGTTGGAGGTAGTCTTGTAGGATGTGAAGTTACTGAAACCATATTGCACAATGCAGTAGGACCTGTACAAATTCATATGATTGAAATGTTAGGTGAAATTGCACCAAATCTATGCCCAAATAATAAAGTACCTCTTATGAAAATGCTTAATGAAAAAGGCGTTGTAATGAGCACTAATACAAAACTTTTAGAAATTACAGAAGATGGTACAGGAGTTATAGTTGAAAAAGATGGAAAAGAAGAAGTGCTAAGTGGATTTAGTAAAATAATTTTCTGTTGTGGTGCAAAACCGGTAAATAATTTAGCAGATGAACTAAAAGATATTGAAGTACACATTATAGGAGATGCCAACAAGCCAGGACAAGTCCATCATGCTATTGAAGCAGGAGCAATACTTGCAAGAAAAATAGGAGATGTAGAAAATTTAGATAGCGAAAAAGCGATTGCAAATTAAAAATTAAAGAGGGGGATCCGGTATGAGTACTATTGAAAAGTTAGAACAAAGATTAATACAAATGGAAAAGGAAATTACAAGACTTAAAGATATAGAATCTATAAAAAGTTTGAAGGGAAAATATCTACGTTGCTTAGACTCTAAGCTATGGGATACAATAGGAGAATGTTTTTGTGAGGATGTAACGACAAGTTACTCAGATGGAAAACTTTCTTTTACAGGTAAAGAAGAAGTTGTAAATTTCTTTAGAACTTGTATGCCACCAGAACATATAACTATGCATCAATGTCATACTCCTGAAATCGAGTTTGAAAGTGATACTGTAGCTTTTGCATATTGGTATTTAGGAGATAACCTAATATTATTAGATAGAAATATGGGAATTAGAGGTGGAGCATTTTATCGTGAAAGCTATGAAAAAGTTAATGGAGAATGGAAGATAAAGACAATTGGATATAAGCGTACATTTGAAGAAAGATGGGATAGAAATGATCCAAAAAGTGCAAAGATTACTTATAATATGCATAGTAAAGAATAAAATAGTCAAGTGATTAACTCTTATGTAGGATATAAAGCTTTTGTATTAAATATAAAACTATCCTTATTTTTAATAATATATATTGTTTTTAAAGATCCTTACGAGGGTCTTTTTTTACGCTTAAGGAAATTATGATACTTCATAAACTGTAGATAATTATTGAAATTAAGCAATACCAATTAGTTTTATGAGCGTAAAAAAGACATTTTGAGCAACGGACGAAGTCGTTGGCGACATGAAGTGTTTTGCCGACACGTCGCTCAAGCGCAGCGAATTTTTTATATCTTTAAAAATAGAGTACAAGTATAGTCAGATTCATTGAATTTTATTTTTGTATATAAAATATGAAGGAAAATGTAGAGTCTGTACGGAATTGGAGAATATATTATTTATAGTGAAACCATTATAAAAGCTATCGGGGTCGAGATTCAAATATAAATAAGTTAACAAAACGATATATTAAGGGGGGAAGTATATGATAAAAAATATACCTTTAGAGAATAAGATTAACAAACATAGAAAGATATTAAATTCCATTGCAGAGCTAGGAAGAAAAGAGTTTAAGACGTCACAATACATAAAGGATTATTTAGATGGAATTAATATATCATATAAAGAATATCTAGATACATCTATCGTAGGAATTATAAAAGGAAATAATGGTGATAAAACTATAGCATTTAGAGCAGATATGGATGGATTGTTAACAGATGAAGGTCCGAAACACTTATGTGGACATGATGGACATATGAGTATATTACTAGGTCTTATAGAATTTATCAGTATGAATAAAGAAAAATTAAAGGATGATATAGTATTTATATTTCAACAAGCAGAAGAAGGTCCAGGTGGAGCTAATGAGTTGATTGAAGCAGGAATAATACAAGAATATAATATAGATGAAATTTATGGTCTTCATATATATCCAGATATAGAAACAGGATATATAGGAGTAAGAAGTGGATATTTTATGGCACAGGCAGGAGATATAGATATAAATATATATGCTAAAAGTGGGCATGGAGCAATGCCTCAAAATGGAATAGATGGAGTTGTAGTTGCCTCGAATTTAGTCACTAATCTTCAAACTATAATATCCAGAAATGTAAGTCCTATTGATACAGCTGTACTTAGCATAGGAATTATAAATGGAGGAACAAGAAGAAATATTATAGCTGAAAATGTTAATTTACAAGGCACAATAAGAACATTTAAGCCAGAAGTATATAGTAAGATTAAAAAAAGAATACTAGAAGTGTGTAAAGGAATGGAAGTTTTATATAATTGCAAAGTAGATTTAAAAATAAGAGATGATTACCCAGCTGTTAATAATGATAAAAAGTTATATGAAGAATTTATACAAATCATAGATAAAGATAGGCTAATACAACTTGAGCCACTTATGATATCAGAGGACTTTTCATATTATCAAAAAGAAGTACCAGGATTATTTTTCATGCTAGGAGCAAGAAATATAGAAAAAGGGTTTGTTAATGGACTTCATAACATTAATTTTGATTTTGATGAAGAAGTTTTAAGAAATGGTCTAGAAATATTTATTAAATTGTTAAAACATAAGAGATCAATATGTTAAAATACATTTAAAAATTTATACTATGAGTATAAAATAAGAATTATTTAATATATAGTTAAAGAAATGAGTTTTTATAATTAAAGGATACCCCTATAAATGTTTGTATAAATTTCGTCTAAATGACAAGAATACAAATATGTAAAGGGGTGTTTTTTATGGATTTAAATAAGCCAGGCAAAAAAAGTACAAGTAAATCTAAAAAGAAAAAAATATTGACAGACAATGATATAATGAAATATGAGATAGCATCAGAACTAGGTCTAATAGACAAGGTAAATGAATTAGGCTGGGCAGGTCTTACAGCTAAAGAAGCTGGAAGAATTGGTGGAATACTCACATCTAGAAAAAAACAAAAGAAAAAGATGGAGGAGTCAAATAAAGAGGATGGATCAGTATAAAGATTTTGCATTCATCTATGATGAACTTATGAATGAAGTTGATTATAATGGATGGGTTGAGTATATAGAAAAAATAATAGAAAAAGAAGGTACTAAAGTACAGAATATATTAGAATTAGCTTGTGGTACAGGAAATTTAACTATACCATTAACTAAGAAAAACTACGATATTGCAGGAATAGATATATCAGAAGAAATGCTTGGAGTAGCTAGAGAAAAAGCAGAAAAAGAAGGTGTAGAGTTAGTATTACTACAACAAGATATAGCTGAATTAGACTTTGATATAACAAATTTAGACTGCGTATTATGTGCTTGTGATGGATTCAATTATATAACATATGATGAAGATTTAGAAAATGTATTTAAAAAGACATATGAACTTTTAAAGGAAAATGGATTATTTATATTTGATATAAGTTCATTCTATAAATTGTCATCTGTACTTGGAAACAACATGTATGGAGAAAATAGGGAAGACATAGCTTATATGTGGCAAAACTACTTTGATGATGAAGAAAATCTAGTAGAAATGGAATTAGCCTTCTTTGTAAAAGATGAAGACGGTAGATTTGAAAGATTTGAAGAAGTTCATCAACAAAGAGCATATACAGAAGAAGAAATATTAGACATGTTACAATCAGTAGGATTTAAAGATATAAAAGTTTATTCAGATTTTACATTTGAAGCACCAAAAGAAGATAGTGAAAGGATATTCTTTGTAGGTAGAAAATAAAGGCATATATGGAGGAATTGTTATGAAGGATTATGTAATAAGAGCAACTGCAGGAGAAGGTCAAGTTAGAGCTTTCGTAGCAACTACTACTAACCTTGTAGAAAAAGCAAGAGAAGTACATGGTACAACAAAGGTTGCAACAGCGGCTTTAGGGAGAACATTAACAGCAACATCAATAATGGGGTTAATGATGAAAAATAAAGGTGACAAGGTTACTGTTATAATAAAAGGTGGAGGTCCAATAGGAACTATACTTACAACATCTGATTCTACAGGAATGGTAAAAGGATATGTTCAAAATCCACAAGTAGAAGTACCAGATTATGAAAATGGAAAGCTTAACGTGGCTGCAGCAGTAGGAACTGATGGAGTAGTTAAGGTTATAAAGGACTTAGGTCTTAGAGAGCCTTACAATGGAGCATACCCACTTGTAAGCGGTGAAATAGCAGAAGACTTCACACATTATTTTGCATTATCAGAGCAAACACCATCTGTAGTATCATTAGGTGTTCTTACAACAGAGTATGAAGTAGAACATGCAGGAGGATTTGTTGTTCAGCTTATGCCAGATGCAACAGAAGAGACAATATCTCAACTAGAGCAAAATATATCTAAGTTAGACTCAATAACAAATATGATGTTAGAAGGAAAAACTCCAGAAGATATATTAAGTATAGTATTAGAAGGACTAAACCCAAGAATATTAGATAAAATAGAAGTTGGATTTGAATGTGAATGTTCAAAAGAAAAAGTTGGAGAAGCGCTAGTTTCTATAGGAAAGAGACAACTTCAAGAAATAATAGAAGAAGATAAAAAAGCTGAAATAGGATGTCAATTCTGTAACTCAAAATATAATTTTAATGAAGAAGAATTAATAGAACTATTAAATAGCTTAGAAAACTAAAAAATAAGCTCTTTTGCTAAGTACCTTATTAAATGGTAAAATATACTTATGCAAAAGAGCTTTTTTACTTACTAAGGGAATTTATCGCCTTGGAAATCGTGGATAATCTATAAATTAAAGTTATATTAATATATTTGAAAAAAGTAAAAAAGAATTTTTGAGCAGCGGACGAAGTCGTTGGCAATATGAAATAGTTCGCCCATACATGGCTCAAGCAAAGCGAATTTTTATTATAAAAAATTACATATAACAATGGGGTGAATAGGTAATGAACTTTAACCAAGGACTGGAACTAACTCAATCTCAAAGCCTAGTAATGACGACTCAGTTAAAGCAATCATTAGCTATACTAAATATGAGTAAGTTAGAGCTAGACGAAGAAATAAAAAGAGAATGTGAAGAAAATCCTTTAATAGATGCAGAAAAAACTACAGAAATAGATTGGGAAGCATATATTAAAAATATTGAAAAGTCCAACTTATATGATAAAAATGAGGTTAGCTACAACAGGGATAATGAAGTTAGCTTTGAAAATATGGTAAAGTATTCATCAAGCTTATATGAAGACTTACATTTTCATATAAGTTTATATAAGCTAAGTAAAAAAGAAATGGAAGTTTGTGACTATATTATCGACAGTCTAGATGAAGATGGATATTTAAGAGTAAATGAAGAAGAAATAATAAGTGAATTAAATATAGATAAAGAGTTATTTGAAAGCTGCTTATTAAATATACAACAATTAGAACCAAATGGTGTAGGAGCAAGAAACATATCAGAATGCTTAATTATACAAATAAGAAATTTAGGTATAGACAATGAAATATTAGAAAAAATTATATTAAATGACTTAGAATTGATAGGAAATAATAAATATAGGGATATTAGTAAAAAATACAAAATATCTCTGCAACAGTGTGTAGATATGATGGAAATAGTTAAAAGTCTAAATCCAAAGCCAGGTATATCTGTTAGTAAAGAAAGTAGTATGTATATACATCCAGATGTAATAGTCGAAAAATTAGATGGGGAGTTTATAGTATATAGAAATACTAACGATAACTATCAATTAAACATAAATAATTTTTATAAAGAAATACTAAAAAATGCAAGCTCAGATAATAGTGCAAAGTCGTTTATAAAGGAAAAATTAAATTCAGCGACAATGCTAATTAAGAGCATAGAAAGTAGAAATAGTACAATTATGAAAATAGCAAAAGAAATTGTAAAGTCTCAACGAGAGTTTTTTGAAAATGGAGTCAGGTATATAAAGCCTATGAGGATGAAAGATATTGCTGATAGATTAGGTTTTCATGAATCTACAATAAGTAGAGGTGTAAATGGAAAGTATATGCTAACAACTTTTGGAATATTTGAATTTAGATATTTTTTTAGTAGCGCTATAGAATCTAATAAAGATGAGGGTACATCTAGCTTAAGCATAAAAAAAATGATACAGGATAAAATAAAAGCGGAAAATAAGAAAAAGCCATTAAGTGACGACAAGATAGCAAGTATGTTAAAAGAAGAAGGGATTAATATAGCTAGGAGAACGATTGCTAAATATAGAGAAGAGCTTAAAATACCATCTTCAAGTAAGAGAAAACAATACTAGTATTAGAAAATAAAAATAAAAATATCTCAAAAACTATTGAAATATATTTACATTTCATTTACAATAAAATTATCTTGTGGGACTAAAAAAATACACGGGGACATAAAAAGTCCCTCAGTGGACGTTGATGAAGGAGACAATATGAATAACTTAATAAAAATTCAACAAAAACTAATTCCACAAGTTATAGAGCTAATGGAGAAAAGATACTCTATTTTAAGACAGATATCCTTGAGTGAACCAATAGGTAGGAGAACCTTATCAAATGTTTTAGGAATTAGTGAGAGGGTCGTAAGATCAGAAACTGAGTTTCTAAAAGAACAAGGTCTTATAGAGGTAGCAGTATCTGGAATGACCATGACTCAAGAAGGTATGGATCTTTTAGAGGAGCTTAAAGATATCATGAACGATATCATGGGATTATCAACGCTACAAGAAAAGGTAAGAGAAAAGCTTGGAATAAAGAAAGTTTTACTAGTGCCTGGTAGCTATGATCAAAATCCTAGCTTAATAAAAGATATAGCAAAACTAGGATCAGAGTATTTCTTAAGTATCTTAAAAGATGGAGATGTAGTTTCTATAACAGGTGGAAGTACTATGTTAGAGTTTTCAAATGCTATAAAGACTGACAAAAAATACGAAAATACAACTGTAGTACCTGCAAGAGGTAGTATGGGAAAAGATGTAGTAAGTCAATCTAACAACATAGTAGCGACAACAAGTAAGAAATTAGGAGCAAACTACAAATTATTACATATACCTGATGAACTAGGTACGGAGGCTATGAAAACACTTACACAAGAGCCTCAAATAAAAAAGACTTTAGATATGATTGAAAAAACTGATGTATTAGTGTTTGGAATAGGAATTGCACTGGAGATGGCCAAAAAAAGAAGGCTTCCAGAAGAAAGAATACAAGAACTTATTGATAAAGATGCAATAGGGGAAGCATTTGGACATTATTTCAATAAAGATGGTGAAATAGTATGCAAGCTAAATACTGTAGGGATACATCTAGATACTTTCAAAAAAACTAAAGAGAACATAGCTATATTTGCTGGAACTCAAAAAGCAGAATCTTTTATAGCTATGACAAATATCAATAAAAACATATCACTAGTAACAGATGAAGAAAGTGCAAATAAAATATTAGAGTTATTACAATAGTTTATAACTAGCATTGCTAGTAAAAATATATTTTATACACAATTTAGGAGGTAGCATTATGGTTAAAGTTGCTATAAACGGATTTGGTAGAATAGGAAGATTAGCTTTAAGAAAATTAATGGAGCAAACAGATAAGTTTGAAGTTGTTGCTATAAACGACTTAACAGATGCTAAAACATTAGCTCACTTATTCAAGTATGACTCTGCACAAGGAAGATTCAATGGTGAAATAGAAGTTAAAGAAGGTGCTTTCGTAGTTAATGGACATGAAATAAAAGTTACTGCTGAAAGAAACCCAGCTGATTTACCATGGGCTGAACTTGGAGTTGATATAGTATTAGAATGTACTGGATTCTTTACTTCTCAAGAGAAGGCTGGACTTCATTTAGAAGCTGGAGCTAAAAAAGTTGTTATATCTGCACCAGCTACAGGAGACTTAAAAACTGTAGTATTCAATGTTAACCATGATGTATTAGATGGAACAGAGACTGTTATATCAGGGGCATCTTGTACAACTAACTGCTTAGCACCAATGGCTAAAGCATTAAATGATGCATTTGGATTACAAAAAGGATTCATGACTACAATACATGCATACACTAATGACCAAAATACATTAGATGGTCCTCACGCTAAGGGAGATTTAAGAAGAGCTAGAGCTGCTGCTGCAAGTATAGTTCCTAACACTACAGGTGCTGCAAAAGCTATAGGTTTAGTTATACCAGAATTAAAAGGTAAATTAGACGGAGGAGCTCAAAGAGTTCCAGTTATAACTGGTTCTTTAACTGAATTAGTTTGTACATTAGATAAAAATGTTACAGTAGAAGAAATAAACGCTACTATGAAAGCTGCTTCAAATGAATCATTTGGATATACTGAAGAGCCATTAGTATCTTCAGATATAATAGGAATAGACTTTGGTTCATTATTTGATGCAACTCAAACAAGAGTTATGGAAGTAGACGGACAACAATTAGTTAAAGTTACTTCTTGGTATGACAATGAAATGTCTTACACTGCTCAATTAATAAGAACATTAGGATACTTTGCTGGTTTAGCTAAGTAATTTAATATAGAGTCCAGGCTTGTAGTTTAAACTACAGGCTTAGGACTTTTTTAAAAGAGACTTACAACAAATAACAACTAAAAATAAGGTATGCTAAATTCGGTGTTATGGAAAGATTATTCATTTTAACAATGGGTTAGCTCGATTTAAAAGGAGAGAGATAAATATGTCAATGCTTAATAAAAAGACTATAGAAGATATAAATGTATGTGGAAAAAAAGTTTTAGTAAGATGTGATTTCAATGTGCCTCTAAAAGATGGCGTTATAACAGATGAAAACAGATTAAACGGAGCTTTACCAACAATAAAATACTTAATAGAAAATGGAGCAAAAGTTATATTATGTTCTCACTTAGGAAAACCAAAAGGAGAAGCTAAGCCAGAATTATCTTTAGCACCAGTAGCTACTAGACTATCAGAAATGTTAGGTAAAGAAGTTGTATTTGCAGCTGATGATAACGTTGTAGGAGAAAATGCAAAAGCTGCTGTAGAAAAGATGGAAAATGGTGATGTAGTATTACTACAAAACACTAGATATAGAAAAGAAGAAACTAAAAACGAAGAAAATTTCTCAAAAGAATTAGCATCACTTGCTGAAATATTTGTAAACGATGCATTCGGAACTGCTCATAGAGCACACTGTTCAACAGTAGGAGCTGGTGAGTTCTTAGAAGAAAGAGCTTGCGGATACTTAATCCAAAAGGAATTAAAGTTCTTAGGAGAAGCTGTTGAAACACCAGTAAGACCTTTTACTGCTATACTTGGAGGAGCTAAGGTATCTGATAAGATAGCTGTTATAGAACAATTATTAGAAAAAGTAGACAACCTAATAATAGGTGGAGGAATGGCTTATACATTCTTAAAAGCACAAGGATATGAAATAGGAACTTCTCTAGTAGAAGAAGAAAAAGTAGACTATGCTAGAGAAATGATGAAAAAAGCAGAAGAAAAAGGCGTTAAGTTATTATTACCAATAGACAACGCTGTTGCTGATAAATTTGCTGATGTTAAACCAGTTATAACTGAAGATGCAAATATACCAGAAGGATTCATGGGACTAGATATAGGACCTAAAACAATAGAGTTATATGTAAATACAGTTAAAAACTCTAAAACAATAGTATGGAATGGACCAATGGGAGTATTCGAGTTCGAAAACTTCAATAAAGGTACATTAGCTGTTGCTAAAGCTATGGCAGATTTAACTGATGCTACTACTGTAATAGGTGGTGGAGATAGTGCTGCTGCAGTTAACCAATTAGGATTTGGAGATAAGATGACTCACGTATCAACAGGTGGAGGAGCTTCTTTAGAATTCTTAGAAGGTAAAGAATTACCAGGTATAGTAGCTTTAGATAACAAATAAATTTGAAAATTATCGTAAGACATTTATTTGTCAAACATTTATATATATGACCACAGTTTAGTTTTACCTTAATAGGTAGAGCTGCCTTAATAAATATTTATTAAATCTAGGGAAATCTTAAATAAGGTTTCTCTTGGGTTTAATCAAAAGTGGAGGAGTAAAAAATGAGAAAGCCTATAATAGCAGGAAACTGGAAAATGCACAAAACTATAGCAGAAGGTATAGCTTTTGTGAATGAAGTTAAAGATAAAGTAAACAATGATAAAGTAGAAGCTGTAATATGTGCACCTTTCACTTTATTAAAAGACTTAAAGGAAGCAACTAAAGGAACTAACATAAAGATAGGTGCTCAAAATATGCACTTTGAAGAAAAAGGGGCATTCACTGGAGAAGTATCACCACTTATGTTAAAAGAATTAGATATAGACTATGTTGTAATAGGACACTCAGAAAGAAGACAATACTTCAACGAAACTAATGAAACAGTAAATAAAAAAGTTTTAAAAGCTTTAGAAGTTTCAATAGATCCAATATTATGTGTTGGTGAAACTTTAGAAGAAAGAGAAGCCGGAGAAACTAAAGCAGTTTGTAAAGTTCAAGTTGAAAAAGCTTTAGAAAACGTGGCTAAAGAAGATTTAGCTAAGGTTGTTATAGCATATGAGCCAATATGGGCTATAGGAACTGGAAAGACTGCAACTAGTGAAGATGCTAATGATGTAATAAAATACATAAGAGAAGTTGTAAAAGATATATACGGAGACCTAGCTAACGAAGTTAGAATTCAATACGGTGGAAGTGTTAAGCCTGCTAACGTAGCTGAAATAATGGGTCAAAGTGATATAGATGGAGCATTAGTTGGTGGAGCTAGCTTAGAAGCAAGTGACTACACTCAACTTGTTAACTACTAAGGAGAGGAAACTATGAAAAAGCCTATAGCATTAATAATAATGGATGGTTTTGGAGAAAGCAAAATAGTAGACGGAAACGCTGTACTAAATGCAAATACTCCTAATCTAGACAACTTAATAAAAGAATATCCGCACACTTTAATAAGTGCTAGTGGACTTGATGTAGGTCTTCCAAATGGACAAATGGGTAACTCAGAAGTAGGACACACTAACATTGGGGCAGGAAGAATAGTATATCAAGACTTAACTAGAGTTAGTAAGGCAATAGAAGATGGAGATTTATTCAAAAACGAAGTCTTACTAGAAACTATGAAAAATGCTAAGACTAGCGCACTTCATTTAATGGGATTAGTATCTGATGGTGGAGTACATTCACATATAGACCATTTAAAAGGCATTTTAAAGATGGCCAAAGAAAATGGTGTTGAAAATGTATATGTACATGCATTCACAGATGGTAGAGATACAGATCCTAAAAGCGCATTAAAATATATACAAGATGTAGAAGACTACATGAAAGAACTTGGAGTAGGTAAATTTGCTTCAGTTTCTGGAAGATACTATGCTATGGACAGAGATAAGAGATGGGATAGAATTAAGCTTGCATATGATGCAATGGTTAATGGAAAAGGATTAACTGCATCTAGTGCAAAAGAAGCTGTAGAAAACTCTTATGCAGAAGATAAGAATGATGAATTCGTTCTTCCAACAGTTATAGTAGAAAATGGACACCCAGTAGGTCTTATAAAAGAAGGGGATTCAATAGTATTTGGTAACTTTAGACCAGATAGAGCTAGGGAGATAACTAGAGCAATAGTAGATACAGATTTTACAGGATTTGAGAGACCAAACATGAAAACATACTTTACATGTTTAACTACATATGACATAACTATAAAAAATGTACATGTAGCATTTAAACCTCAAAGCCTTGAAAATACATTAGGGGAATATTTAGCGAAAAACGGTAAAAAGCAATTAAGAACAGCAGAAACTGAAAAATACGCTCACGTTACATTCTTCTTCAATGGTGGAGTTGAAGAACCTAATGAAGGTGAAGATAGAGAACTAGTACCATCGCCAAAGGTTGCAACTTATGATTTACAACCAGAGATGAGTGCTTATGAAGTAACAGATAAGTTACTTGCTAAAATAGATGAAGACAAATACGACTTTATAGTTGTAAATTTCGCAAATCCTGATATGGTAGGACATACAGGTGTAATAAAAGCAGCAATAAAAGCTGTTGAAACTGTAGATGAATGTGTAGGAAAGGTAGTAGAAAAGATACTTTCTAAAGGTGGAGAGGCTATAATAACTGCTGACCATGGTAATGTAGAACTTATGCAAGACCCAGAAACTAAATCTACTATAACAGCACACTCTACAAATCCAGTACCATTTATATTAGTAGGAGAAAAAGATAAATCATTAAGCCTAAGAGAAGGCGGAAGATTATGTGATATAGCACCTACAATATTAGAAATGATGAATTTAGATAAACCAGAACAAATGACTGGTGAATCTTTAATAATAAAATAAATTTTAAAATTAAAACTATAAAATAATAAAATATAAAACCCCATCAAAGAATTTTTTTATTAAATATAAGATATTATATTCTTAAAAATAGGTATAATATTAAGTAGTTTACTTAATTTTTAAAATTTAGACATTAAAAGTAGCAAATAAACCATTTAAAATCGAAGGGAGATACAAACATGTCAGTTATAGAATTAGTATATGCTAGAGAAGTATTAGACTCAAGAGGAAATCCAACTGTAGAGGTTGAAGTAGCTTTAGAAAGTGGAGCTCAAGGTAGAGCAATAGTTCCATCAGGAGCATCAACAGGAGCTTTTGAAGCTGTTGAGTTAAGAGATGGCGACAAGTCAAGATACTTAGGAAAAGGTACTGAAAAAGCTGTTGCTAATGTAAATGAAATAATAGCTCCTGAATTAGAAGGAATGGATGCATTTGACCAACCAGGAATAGATGCATTAATGATAGAATTAGATGGAACTCCAAACAAAGGTAAGTTAGGAGCTAACGCAATATTAGGTGTTTCTATGGCTGTAGCTAGAGCTGCTGCTGATGAAGTAGGATTACCATTATTCCAATACATAGGTGGAGTAAATGCTAAGCAATTACCAGTGCCAATGATGAACATATTAAATGGTGGAGAACATGCTGATAATAACGTTGACGTACAAGAGTTCATGATATTACCAGTTGGAGCTAAAACATTTAAAGAAGGATTAAGAATGGGTGCAGAAGTATTCCATTCATTAAAGAAAGTTTTAGGAGAAAGAGGATTAGCTTGTGGTGTAGGTGACGAAGGTGGATTCGCTCCAAACTTAGGATCAAACAGAGAAGCTTTAGAATTAATAGTTGAAGCTATAGAAAAAGCTGGATACAAGCCAGGAGATGACGTAAGATTAGGTCTTGACGTTGCTGCTACAGAAATGTACAACAAAGAAACTAAAAAATATGTTTTAGCTGGAGAAGGTAGAGAATTAACTGCTGAAGAAATGGTTAATTTATATGAAGATTGGGCTAACAACTTCCCAATAATAACTATAGAAGATGGATTAGATGAAGAAGATTGGGATGGATGGAAGTTATTAACTGATAGATTAGGAAACAAATTACAATTAGTTGGAGACGATTTATTCGTAACTAATACTGAAAGATTAGAAAGAGGAATAGAAGCTGGTGTAGCTAACTCTATATTAGTTAAAGTTAACCAAATAGGAACAATAACTGAAACTTTAGATGCTATAGAAATGGCTAAGAGAGCTGGATACACTGCAGTTATATCTCATAGATCAGGAGAAACTGAAGATACTACTATAGCTGACTTAGCAGTAGCAGTAAATGCTGGGCAAATAAAAACTGGTGCTCCATCAAGAACTGATAGAGTAGCTAAATACAACCAATTATTAAGAATAGAAGAAACAGTTGGTGAGCAAGCTAGATACTGTGGATTAAAATCTTTCTACAACTTAAAAAAATAATTAAATAAAAGTAATATAAAAGGGGTTTAGATTATCTAAGCCCCTTTTTTACATATAATAAAATTTATTAATATTTTATGGATTGCAACATAGTGTTACAAAAGAAAAGATACAATATAAAACAATTACAGAAAACATCAAACTATACTGTATACCTTGAATACACTAGGGTTATATGATATATTAAAGTGTAAGACAAACCTACAATTAATGAAGGAAAGGAGGGAATATAGATGGATTTAGGTATGATATTAATGGGAGTACAAGTAGTACTATCTATAATTCTTGTAGTAAGCATAATGCCACAAGATACAAAAAGTGCAGTTCCTTCACAATTTGGTGGAGAAGGTAACCAAAGTTACTTCAAGCCGAAAGGAAAAGAAGCATTCTTAGCAAGAACAACTAAGGTAGCAGGGGTACTATTCTTTATAAATGCAATAGCAATGCTTTTAGTAAAATAATATTAAATAATTGGCCATTATTTAATAAAAATTAAGATTTAAAAATTAAATTTAATTTTTAAAGAGGCAGCTACAACTAGTAGTTGTCTTTAATTTTTTTCATCAATTTCTTCTATATAAATATCAGCCCAAGTAACACGATTACAAAAAGGACACTTTAATCTAGATTGAAGAACAGAATTTATAGCAAACATCTGATGAAACTTAATATAAAACTTATGACTACAATTTTTACATACATAAGGAATATGCTTAATTTTATTATAAACAGACACAAAAAGCATAGTAATTGAAACGATGGTAATAACTAAAAAACAAAAATTTTGATTAGGAAACTCATAAAACTCAAAAATTAATCCAATTATAAAAAAAAGGACAGACCAAATAATGATAGGTTTGAAAGTAAGACGATTATAAAAAGAAAATTTATCCCAAAACTTACTCATAAAAACACTCCCTATAAACTAATTAACTAAATAGTAGCACTTGCAAATCAAGAAATCTACCTAATAACCCATAGTTATCTAAAAAAAATAAAGTAAAATAAAACAATTTATGATATCAAAACAAAAAGTATAACCTTAAAGTACTAATATCTAAGAATATATTGAAATTTACTAGTTGAAAGTGTTGAAAAATACAAGAATTTTATACACTCTTATCTTGAATTTAACAAGGATTTTTTAGGTTACATAAAGAAATAAATGATTAAAGATGTTACAAAACAATGGAAACAAGGAGGTATAACTATGGCTGTGTTTAAGATGAAGCAAGATGATGAATGGAAAAGAAACTATATATTAGAATTCAATGATATGAGAGATAATTATGAGTACAAACTACAATTAAAAGACGTAGAAATAGAAAGATTAAAATCAGAGATCTTAAGATTAAGAGACAGTAAAAATACTCTAAAACCAAGAGATAAACAAATTTCAGATAGAGATATACAACTTATAAAAGACTTAAGAGTTTGTAAGCTAAGCTATAGTGAAATATCAAAGAGAACAAAATGGAGTAAAGCAACAGTAAGTAGAGTATTAAATGGACTTTATGATTAATAAAAAAAATATAAATTATATAATATAAAGCTCATGCGTTATAAAAATATATAAACATGAGCTTTTTAATATGAAAATACCTATAATTACATGAATAAATATATAAACTCATATAAAAATAAAATATAAATTACAAAATATGGCTATTGTATTGGAATAAATTGCTTTTTTATATACAATAGACTAATAAGAATAGTTTTCTTTAACATAAAATTTTTTATAAGTATTATATTTACTAAAAAAGTATATATTTTAAATATAAGTAGTAAAAAATAAATAAAATTATAATACTAATAAAGTATGTAAATACACAAACTAAGTAATAACAAATTTAAAAATAAATTTAGGAGGAAGCACAAATGTTACCAGGACTTAAAGAACGTTTATTAGGCTTAATAAATGACAAAGCATACAATCCTCTAAAAAAAGAAGAATTAGCATTAATATTTGAAATACACCCAACTGAAATGCCAATGTTTTATAATTTTTTAGAAGAATTAGAAGAAGACGGATATATATGTAAAACTAAAAAGGGAAAAATAACATCTCCAAAATCAATGGGATACTTTGTAGGAAAATTCGTAGCTCATAGAAAAGGATTTGGATTTGTAGAATCTGATGAAGAATACACTCAAGACTTATTCATACCAGCAAGTGAAACAAATAGTGCTATGCATAACGATAGAGTAGTAGCTGAAATAATAAAACCAGCAACAGATGAAAGAAGAGCAGAAGGTGCTGTAATAAAAATACTTGAAAGAGAAATAACAAAAGTAGTAGGATTATTCCAGCCAAGTAAAAGCTTTGGATTTGTAATCCCAGATGAAAAGAAATTTAACCAAGATATATATATACCTAAAAAATACTTTAGTGGTGCAAAGGCTGGAGATAAAGTAGTTTGTCAAATAACTATATGGCCACAAGAAGGAAGAAAGCCAGAAGGTAAGATAGTAGAAGTATTAGGACCAAAAGGAACTAAAGAAGTAGAAATACTATCAATAATAAGAGCACATGGATTACCAGAGGAATTCCCTAAAAAAGTATTACAAGAAGCTGAAAGTGTAGCACAGCCAATAACACAAGAAGAAATAAGAAGAAGATTAGATATAAGAGATATGAACATATTCACAATAGATGGTGAAGACGCAAAAGACTTAGACGACGCTATATCTATAGAAGTACTTCCAAATGGAAACTTTAGCCTAGGAGTACATATAGCAGACGTTACTCACTATGTACATGAAAAAAGCAAACTAGACAAAGAAGCATTAAAAAGAGCAACTTCAGTATACTTAGTGGATACAGTAATACCAATGCTACCTAAAACTCTTTCAAATGGAGTATGTAGTTTAAATCCAAATGAAGATAAGCTTACATTATCAGTATTTATGGAAATAGATAGAAAAGGTAATGTTAAAAAGTACGATATAAAAGAAACAATAATAAACTCAAAAGCTAGAATGACTTATACAGAAGTATCAGACATATTAGAAAAAGATGATGCAGAGTTAAAAGAAAAATTCGCTCACGTAGTAGAAGAATTTAAAAATGCTGAAATATTAGCTAAAATACTAATGAATAGAAGAAAGCAAAGGGGAGCAATAGACTTTGACTTCCCAGAAGCTAAAATAATATTAACACCAGAAGGAAAAGTAGCTGATATAAAACACTACGAAAGAAGAATATCAAACAAAATAATAGAAGAATTCATGCTTATAACAAATGAAACAGTAGCAGAGCATTACTTCTGGTTAAACATGCCATTTGTTTATAGAATACATGAAACTCCATCAGCAGATAAAATGCAAGACTTAAGTAGATTTATATCTACATTTGGGTATACTATAAAAGGAGACTTAGAAGAAGTACATCCAAAAGCATTACAATCAATAATAGAAAAAATAAAAGGAACAAGAGAAGAAGAAGCAATAAGTACAATAATGCTACGTTCACTAAAACAAGCTAGATATTCACCAGAATGTAGTGGACACTTTGGTCTAGCAGCACAGTACTACAGCCACTTTACTTCTCCAATAAGAAGATATCCAGACCTTCAAATACACAGAATAATGAAGGAACATATAAATAATAAAATAAACAACAAAAGACAAGAACAACTAGCTCATACAGTAGAATATGCATCAACTCAATCATCAGAAAGAGAAAGAGCAGCAGAACTTGCTGAAAGAGATGTAAAAGATTACTACAAAGCTGTATATATGGAAGACAAAGTAGGAGAAGAATACAATGGTATCGTATCAAGTGTAACATCATTTGGTATGTTCATAGAACTTCCAAATACAGTAGAGGGATTAAGTCGATTAGCAAATATGGGAGATGACTATTATATTTATGACGATATGACATATACTATAATAGGAGAAAGAACTAAAAAGACTTACAAAATAGGTGACCCAGTTAGAATAAAGGTTGCTAATGTAAATGTAGATTTAAGAGAAATAGACTTTGAAATACTATACAAATTAGAAGATGAAAATGAAATAGAATCTGAAGAATCTATTGAAGAATAGATAATATAATAGTCGAAATACTACCCTCCGTCGGAGATACCGACAGAGGGGGTGGTATTGACTATTTAATGCACTTATGGTATATTTTTACTAATAAATGTTAGTGAAGAATTTTTAAGTAAGAGGTGAGAGTATGGCAGGAACAAAAACACTTGCTACAAACAGAAAAGCAAGACATGAATATTTCATAGAAGAAACATATGAATGTGGAATAGAATTAAAAGGTACAGAAGTAAAATCTATAAGAGCAGGTAAGGTAAACTTAACTGATGGATTTGCATCTGTAGATAACAGTGAAGTATTTTTAAAACAAGTTCATATAAGCCCATACGAACAAGGAAATAGATTCAATGTAGACCCTCTTAGAGTTAGAAAATTATTACTTCACAAACATGAAATAAGAAAGCTTATAGGAGCAACTACTGTTAAGGGGTATTCATTAATACCTTTAAGTATGTACCTTAAACATGGTAAGGTTAAGATAGAATTAGCCCTAGCAAAAGGTAAAAAGCTATATGACAAACGTCAAGATTTAGCTAAAAAAGATGCTCAAAGAAATATAGAAAGAGAACTAAGAGGAAAATATTAATAGTGATTACAAATACTATTCAAAATTCCATTAGATAACATTGATTTTTATTTTAAAAAGTATTATATTAAATATATCAACAACACAACTTAATATAAATGGTGAAAACAAGGTTTGTGAAAGTAAAGTCCAAGGACTATAAAATACCACGGGGGCGTAAAGGTTTCGACGTGGGTTTGGAACTTGGGGTTGCGTGTCGTGTTACTCTGGGTCACGTAAAAACTGGGGAACTTAAAATAAACGCAAACGATAATTACGCTTTAGCAGCATAGTGCTGCTAGTCCCGCCTCGCCCTCCTGCCGGCTAGGCCTGGACTTCATCTATGCAGGGAACTACTCTCGGGGTGTCTCGACCGAAAGTGGACTAATTGGGACTGGTCAAGCATATAGCCTGCCACTGGGCGATATGTGAGACGAGATTCGAGTACAGTTGGCTACACACGTAGAAGCAACGAGGAAAGGACTTGCGGACAGGGGTTCGACTCCCCTCGTCTCCACCATTGAAATACACGAAAAACATATTGATATAATAGTCAATATGTTTTTTTATAATTCAAAAAAGTATCTATGATGAATTTAAAATACGTCAAATTCTTTATAAAAACTGATAAAGTATTAAAATAGTTCAAAAATTCATGAGATAGATTGGTTTAAAATCAGTTATTGTAAGTGAATTTAAGTATCATACTAAAATAGTAGGTTATTCATTTTAGAAACCAATGGCTACAGATTTAAGTATAAAAATTTTAGATAAGCCTGTCGGTACAATTGACAGGCGAGGTCTTGATATTTCAATTAGACTTAATTATGCATTTTAGTAAAGAGGCACTAATGTAAATTAAAATGGTTTACTAAGAGAATTTTATTATAAAAAAGTTAACTTTGCCATAATAACTCAATATGATATTGATGTAATTGTAAGTATAATAAATAATAGACATCGCAGTGTCTTGGATATAAAACCTTGCCGAGGTCTTTGATACAACATAAATATAAACTGTTGTACTTGCATTGAAAATTATAATTTAAAAGTTTATGATATTTTTTTAGTTTCAATTACATTATTATCTTTATTCATTTTTACTATCGAACTAGTAGAATATAATAATCCTGCATAAGCTATTACAGCATAGATTATTGTAGATATCCATGCATTTGTAAAGCCAGACTTATCAACTATAAATCCAAATACTGTAGAACCTGAACCAAATCCAACCGCAAAGAATATTTGTACAATACCTAATATAGTACCAAATTCTTTGTTACCAAATAGAGCACTAGTCATATAAGATGGTCCTATTATATATGAAAACATAGATATGCCTAGACAAACTGCAAATACAAATCCAAGTGCATTTATCTTACCAATAAATATTAAAGATAAACCACAAATTATAACTAATAATTCTGCTAGTATAAGAGATTTTGTTATACCAAATTTATCAAACAGAACGCCACCACAAAGGTTTCCAAATATTGAAAACAGTCCAAATAGAGAGGCAACTAATGCTGATCCTAAAGTTAATACTTTAGCTTGTTCTAATATTTGTAAGTATGGTATAAATTGTAATGCCATTCCACCAACATATAATCCTACAAATACAAATGATATTGCGAAAATCCAGAAGTATTTTATTTTGCTAACTTCTGCAAAAGTATATCCCCAGTTAGGGCTTTGTGAAGAAGTTTTTTTAGATTTCTTTGATTTATTCATTTCTAATTCAGATTTTGACTTTGGTAATCTCATTACAAATAATGCTATTGGTAATGCTACTATTATAGCTAATAATCCGAATCTTAAATAAGCACCTTTATAGCCAATTGCTGGATTAGATAGCCATTTACCTGCAAATTGTTGAAGAATCATATTGCCAAGTCCTCCACCAGAGAATGCAAGACCCATTGCAATACCCTTATTTTCTGTAAACCAACTATTTATAAGTGTAGGAACTCCTATAGCTGATATTATAGCTGAACCTATTTGAACTAATATAGATAGCGCATAATAAGCGAATATATTTCCTTCAGCTAAAGACATAGATGCAAATCCAACACCTACTAAAATAATACCTATTACATATAGCAATTTTATATTTGCTTTAGGAGTGGAATATAATTTTCCGATAAAAGGAGAGCATAATGCAGATACTATAGTACCAATTGTGAATATTAGTGAAAATTGAGTATAAGTAAAGCCCTCTCCTGAAGTTACATAACTTGTAAATGCAGGTTGAATATTAGCTGCTAATGAGTATGGAACTGCTTGGATAAGCATACAACCTACAACTATTAACCAGCCATAAAAAAATGTGCTTTTTTGTTTTGTTTGTTCCATGATGAATACCTTCTTTACTTTTATATTTAGAAAAGTTTAATAAGCTTATTAAACTTTTTATCTAATCTGTTGCAATAGTTATTTAACTTTCACAACAGGTTAGATTATACTTATAATAATATTCCAATTAAAATTATTGCAGAAACAATTTGTAATAACCCTATAAATAATCCATACAGAGATACTGATTTTCCTTGTTTAATTAAATCCTTTACATTAACCCTTAATCCGATAGCAGCTAAAGCAATTATTTCAAATTTATTGCTTATTTCTTTGCAAAGAATTGAAACATCATTGCTTATTATATTTAAAGAGAATAAGGCACAAGTTATAAAGAAGCCTATTACATACCATGGAACCTTTATTTTTCCTTTTTCCATATCTTGTACTTCTTCTTCTATAATTTCTTTATTTGATTTATGTTTTAAATGACCTAATACGAAAACAACAACAACTAAAAATATTATACGTACAATTTTAAATATTGTAGATAAATCTTTTACATGTTCATTTACCATTGCTCCACTAGCGACAACTTGTCCTACAGATTGTAATATACCTCCGACCATGGCAGATGTTTGAGTAATCTCATTATTATATAAGAATTGAGATATCATAGGTAATAAGAACATGAGGACTATACCAGTTACGTTAACAATAGTTATCGATATTCCTTTTTCCTTATCATCAGCTCCAATTACAGGTGATGTTGCTGCTATTGCAGAAGATCCACATACTGCATTACCACTTGCCATCATATATCTGAAATTGTCTGAAAAACCTAATTTTTTCCCAATATATAAAGCTCCTATTATTGTAATTGCCATTTGTAATACTATAAATATTACTCCAGAAAATCCAATTTCATATATAGTAGATATACTTAATGTTGCACCTAATAACACTATTGAGTATGACAACAAATCAGTTTCTGAAAACTTATATCCCTTTTGAAATATATTATGATTTAAAAATACATTACCTACAAACATACCTAAGAATATAGCAATAGATGCTGCTCCAAGCTTTGGAACAAATTTTGCAATAAGTATACTTAAATATGCTACTAATATAGAAACTATAAATCCAGGTAATATACCTTTTATATTTTTTATAAAATTATTATTTAATTTTTTCATTATAGTACTCCTTTTATTATGATATAAATTTAATTTTAAATTCATATTTACAATTTGTTAAATATGTTTTTTTTATAATAAATATAAGTATTTACCTATATATCACATATAAGTATTTAGTTATATGTGATATAAAATTTACGTATTTAACAAATTAAATAAAAATATTTATAATAAAGTTATGAAATTTAGCAAAGAAAAGGAAAGTGAGAGGATTATGAAAAACGAACAAAATAATAAGAGAAGATACTTAATAGTATTTATTTGTATGTTAATTCAAGCAATACCATATTGCATATCTCAAAATTTACAAAGTCAGATGCAAACACCAGTATCTCAATCAGGTGTAGTATCTGAGGTAGGATTTACATTACTATATTTATCAGGAACAATTCCGGCATTATTCAATCCAATAATAGCTAAAGTATATGATAAATTCAAAATTAAATATATATATGTAGCAGGTTTAATAATATCAGGTATAGCATTCGCATCATATGGAATGGCTCAAAATGCAATAATGTTTAATGGAAGTGCATTTTTTACACAAGTAGGAACAATATTATTTACAGGTTTATCATTACCAATAATGATGAGTCATTGGTTCCCAGGCGAAGGTAAAGGGACAGCATTAGGAATAGCATTAGCAGGTGGATCATTAGGTAATGTATTTTTACAACCAATAACTGTTAAGTTATTAGCTAACGTTGGATGGAGAGGAACATATATGGCATTAGGGGCAGCTATGATAATAATAGGTGTGCCACTAGCATTATTATTCATAAGATATCCAAGACAAGAAGAAGTCGTAATAGAAACATCATCTAATAAGTCAAATGCGAAACCAGCAAGAGCAAAATTTGATGGTTTATCAGACAAAGAAAATGATAAAAATCCAATATTCTGGACTTTCTGTGTAGGGTGTGCATTAATATGTTTTGCAGTTGTTGCAGTATCGACACAAGCAATACCAGTATTAGGACGAAAAGGATTTGAAGCAGGGAAATTAGGAATCGCAGGATCAATATTTGGAGTATCATGTTTAATAGGTAACGTAGTAGGTGGTAAATTATTCGATAAACTAGGATCATTTATTCCGATGGTTTTATCAGGAATATCTACAGTAATAGCATTATTAATAATGGCATTTATGCCAGATGGAAGTGCAATAGGATTTTTAGTACCTATATGTTCAGGATTAACTGTATATACAATAACATCAGCGCCAGCATTTATGCCAGCAGATGTATTTGGACAAAAAGATGGAACAATGAAATTAGCAAAAGTAGGTATGTTCTATGCATTAGGTAGTTCAATATCAGCATTATTATTCACAACTATATCAAACAAGTTAGGATTAACTGGCTCATGTATGTTATTTATAGTTGTTGGTGTAGTAGGATTTGGATTAAATTTATTTGCTCAGATAAAATCAAAAAAAATGTTCGCACAAAACTAATGATTGATAAACCTATAAAATATAGATTATTAATAATTTAAAATTTTATAGATGGTCTAAAATAGCTTATTTGATTAATATTAATTTGGGGATATTTTGAATACTTAATGCAATAATAGCAATTGCTATATCAGTATTAAGTATTCAATATGCAACATATTTTACAGGAAGAGTTTGGAATGAGTTCAATATTAGTTGGGACATTAGGTTCAGTATTTACTCTATTTTGTTTAATAGGAAATGTAACTGGAGGAGCTTTATTTGATAAAATAGTTACATTAAAAACAATGTCTATATCATTAGTACTTTCAATTGTAGCTGTAATAGGATTAATGATATTTACTACTTACATCAATAAAAAAGTCAAAGATTAAAATAAAAATTAGCATAAAGTATATATTTACTTTAAGAAATAAATTAAATATGGATTAGGAGTGAATAAAATGAGAAAAATATACTTCAATGGAGAAATTATAACAGTTAATGATAAAGAGCCTATAGTAGATGCTGTTTTAGTTGAAAATGGGAAAATAATAAAAACAGGATCAAAAGAAGAAATACTAAAATTAAAAAATGAAGATACAGAACTAGTAGATTTAGATGGTAAAACCATTTTACCAGGTTTCATAGATTCTCATAGTCATATTATTGCAGTAGCTCAGACTTTAATGATAGTAAATTTAAGTGATGCAAATTCTAAAGAAGAATTTATAGCAATATTAAAAGATTATGTTAAAAATAATCCACCTAAAAATGGAGAGTGGATAATAGGATTTGGTTATGATAACACAAGATATGAAAATGAAGAACATCCAACTAAATTTGATTTAGATTTGGTAACTAAAGATATACCTATATTTATAAGTCATGCGTCAGGTCATATTGCAACTACAAACTCAAAGGCGCTAGAAGCTTTTGGATATGTAGGAACAAACTATGAAGTACCAGAAGGTGGAGTTGTTAGAACTGTAGGAGAATCAAATGAGCCAAATGGAATATTAGAAGAAAATGCTTGTTTATCTCCTGAAAAGAGAAAGGTAATTCCTACACCATCTGTAGATACACTTTTAAGCTGTATAAAGAAAGCGCAACAAATATATTCATCTTATGGATTAACAACAGCTCAGGATGCAAGTATAGATGAAAATTTAAATCAACTTTTAAATTTAGCAGCTCAAAAAAATGAATTAATAATTGATATTGTTGGTCAAGCTGTTCAACATACAACATTAAAATTATTAAAGAATGAAGGAACACCAAAGAGAAAATACTATAATCATTATAAGTTACTAGGTGGAAAAACTTGGCTTGATGGCTCACCACAAGGAAAAACAGCTTGGTTAACTAAGCCGTATTATGAAGTTCCAGAAGGGGAATCTAAAGATTACTGTGGGTATGCAACTCAAGAAGATAAAGACGTAATAGAATATTTTAAATCTTTAATTGAGAATAATATACAGGTAAATGTTCATTGTAATGGTGATGCGGCATCAGATCAATTTATAAGATGTTATAAAAAAGCTTTAGAAATGACAGATAATAAAACTGATTTAAGACCAGTAATGGTACATGCTCAAACAGTTAGAGAAGATCAATTAGATGATATGAAGGAACTTGGTATAATACCTACATTCTTTTTAGATCATATATGGTTCTGGGGAGATTATCATTATGAATCAGTATTTGGACCAGAAAGAGCTAATAGACTTAGTCCAGCAAAATCTGCATTAAGAAGAAATATAAACTTTACATTACATCAAGATTCGCCAGTAAAGATGCCAAATCAAATACTAGCAATGCATAATGCGGTTAATAGACAAACTCAAAGCGGTAGGATATTAGGAGCTGATCAAAGATTATCTACTATGGAAGCAATAAAAGCTTTAACAATAAATGCAGCATATCAGTATTTTGAAGAAGATGAAAAAGGATCTATAGAAGAAGGTAAAGTTGCAGATTTTGTAATACTTGATAGAAATCCTTTAGATGTAAATTTATCTGAGATTAAAGAAATAAAAGTATTAGAGACAATAAAAGAAGGTAATACAATATATAAAAAATAGTAAAATTAAGAAAGAGGTGAAACTTTATTTTCACCTCTTTTTGCTAGATATAGTAATATAGATATGAGGAGGATATACTTATGAATATTAGAAAATTAGAGATTTTTTATAAAACAGCTAAGTGTTTAAATATGAGTCAAGTAGCAAAGGATATGTATATTAGTCAACCATCAATAAGTCAATGTATATCTGAAATTGAGTCAGAAATTGGTACAAAATTGTTTGATAGAATAGGTAAAAAACTGTACTTGACACATGAAGGTAAAATTTTTTATGAATATACAAGGAGAATATTAAATATTTATGAAGAAGGGATAAATGTAGTACGTTCATCTAAATCTAATAAAGGAAAATTAGTTATTGGTGCAAGTACAACTATAGGTACATATATAATGCCCTATATAATACATAAATTTAATAAAAAAGAAAAAGATATTGAAATATCTATGATTATAGATAATAAGCATAATATAGAAGAACTTATATTAAATAATAAAGTAGACATTGCATTTATAGAAGGCACAGTAAATTCAAAAGAAATAATATTAAAAGATATATGGACAGATGAGCTTGTATTTATAAGTTCAATAAATCATGAATGGAATGGAAAAAAATACTTAGACATAGAGGATTTAAAAAATAATAAATTTATTATAAGGGAAGATGGCAGTGGAACAAGACAACGATTTGAAGGTTTTTTAGAAAATAATGATATTAAATTTAATTCATATATAGAATTAAGTAATTTAGAGGCTATTTTAAATTATGTTAAATTAAATATAGGAGTAAGTTGTGTACCTTATATGTCTGTTTTATCTGAAGAAAATTCAAAATCAATAAATGTATATAGGATAAAAGATCATAAGATTAATAGATCTTTATATAGTGCTATACACAAAGATAAGTATATTTCTAAACCTATAGAATGTTTTATGAAATTTTGTGAAAAAACAGATATTTTAAATAATAAATAATCATATATGAAAAACTATAATTGACATATTAATTATTTTACTACAATTTATTACATAATAATCGTGGGTATTATTCTTGTGATTCGTCTCCACCATTGAAATCCACGAATACCTATATCCAAAAGGATATAGGTATTTTTATTTTAAGATAATAATATAACAAAAGAAATTTAAAAATCAATTAATATTAACAATAAAGAAAGCATAGCTCCAGATAAACCAACTTGAGTGTACCAAGGTATTAATTGTGTGTTTAAAAAAGAAATCTGATAAATAGAATACTCCATAGAATATAAGAAGTATAAAAATAATTTTACCGACGCGTTTGGTTTTATCAAGATTACATTGTTTAGAATTTTGCGATTTAGAACTATCATATGCTCTAACTTCACCGTTTTTATCGATGAATATATCACCATGTGAGGTATTCCAAGCACAAGAACTAGCACTTAAATTTATTGAATTTTCCTTAAGGTTTTCTTTTTTAAAAGGGTATATATTTATGTTCTTAGAAAACTCTTCAATTATATCTATTTTACTAAGCATTAATCCTCATTTAATTTATGGATTAAAATTATGTATATATTATCACAAATATTTTAGTTTAATTTGTATAAATTACATAATTATTTGTGATTAAAAAAAAGCGAAAATGATATTGATTATCTATATCAAATGCTATATAATGTATTAAAAATAAACGATAATGATGAATAAAAATAATTAATTGGATGCTCATGAATATTTAAGAAAATAAATAATAGTTATAAGACATAATAGAAAGGAGACAGCTATGGAACATATTTTTATTAATTAACAGATTAGACTATAGATATAGCAATGAAATATAATTATGAGGATTTAATGATAATGAGTATCGATATCTACAAATTGAAATATAAGACATGATAGAAAGGAGACAGCTATGAAATATATTTTTATTAATCCAGTTGTAGATAATATGTATATAAAAGAAGATCTAGATAAATTATTACTTAACAATGGTTACTCAAGGGTAGAAGTTGAAAATGATTGGCATAAGGTTGTAAAAGAAAAGTATAATGAAGCTCTTAAATCAACAGAAAAGGCACTTTTAGATCGAAGGTGTCCTTTAGCTATTGATACAATTAATGAATATATAAATGAGCAGGATGTTTTTATTCCTAAAATTGATCCAATTCTAATACATTGTGGTATAGAAATTGCAAATAGAGAGGATCTAAAAGGAAAGAAAAAGGTAATTACTACGCCATGTAAAAGTCTAGCTTCATATGGAAACAAAAAGGGTTTAGAAGATACAGTATTTATAAGCTGGAAAGAATTTATAAAGAAATTAAATTTATATGAAAAAATTCAAGTAAAACTACTTGATGAGAGTCCTATTCCACTGGGTTATTTTAATTCATTAGAAGCTAAAATTAGTAGTATCTCAGGAGAAGAAAATATAGAAGCGTATTTTAAAAATAACCTACATAAGGAAAGCGACTTGGTTGAGATGCTTTATTGTAAGGATGGATGCAACAATGGAGATGGAGTATTAATAAATGAATAAGAATAAAGTTATAAAAACATCAATTTCTATAATAATTTTGGTTTTAATATGGAGTATAGTTACTAAAATGGATATAGTTAGTTCTTATATTTTACCATCTCCATCAAAGGTATTAGACAGCTTATTAAAAATGATTAAATCAGGAGAAATCTTTGAAGATATTTACATAAGTTACATAAGAGTTTTAAAAGGATTTTTCATAGCAACTTTATTAGCTTTTTTATTAGCAATGGTGAGAGTTATTTTACCAAAATTTAATGATTACTATGAAAATATAGTTCAATTTTTAAAGAATGTACCACCATTAAGTTTAATATCATTATTAATTTTATGGTTTGGTATAGGAGAAACAACTAAGATTGGGATAATAGTTTTAACTGCGTTTTTCCCAATATACCTAAATACGGTAAAGGGATTTGTAAGTTGTGATAAAAAACTGTTAGAAGTTGGAGAAATTTATGGATATTCAAAAGTAAATAGCTTTTTTAAGATAAGAATTCCATATGCTATGTCAGATATATTAGTTGGAATGAGAATAGGACTAGGTTATAGTTGGAGAGCTATAATAAGTGCAGAAATGATTGCTGCGTCAACTGGTCTAGGTCATATGATTTTATTTGCTCAGCAAATGTCTAGAACAGATAAAGTTATAGTCGGTATTTTAGTAATAGGTGTAGTTGGTTATATAACTGATAGATTGTTTGCACTTATAATCGATAAGGCTTTGAAAGGATCAGAAGAAAATGGATGGGATTAAATTAGTAAATGTAAGTAAGTTCTATACTGTTGAAAAAGAAAGTATGAAAGTTCTAAATGGAATTGATTTAAATATACCAGCAAATAAGATAACTGTAATCTTAGGTCGAAGTGGATGTGGAAAGACTACTTTATTGAGACTTGTATCAGGTTTAGAAGAATTTGATCAAGGAGAGATATTAGGTACTAATTCAAAAAGAAAGGCATATGTATTCCAAGAGGATAGATTAATGCCATGGCTAGATGTAAAAAAGAATATAACATTTGGTATACATAATAAAAATATAGATAATAGAAAAATTGATAGGATTATTGAAACTGTAGGTCTTAAAAAATTCTATAGTGCATATCCAAGACAATTATCAGGTGGAATGAAACAAAGAGTCTCGATTGCAAGAGCATTTGCATATGATCCAGACTTTATAATGATGGATGAGCCTTTTTCGGCATTAGACTTTTTTACAAGAGAGCAAATGCAAAATGAATTATTAAAGATTCACCAAACATCAAAATGCTCAATTTTATTTGTAACTCATAGTATAGATGAGGCACTTATCCTTGGAGATAAAATAGTAATTTTAGAAAAAGGTGTTATTAAATCTCAATATGAAATTAAAGAAAAAAGTAGCACAAGAGACTTATTAGATGATAAGTTTGTTAAATTAAAAAAACAAATAATTGATGATTTAAAAGTTATTTAATTAAAGATATATAAGTAATGGAGGATAAATTTATGAAATTAAGTAAGTCAATAAAAATAAAATTAACATCGGTACTTGCAACTGGTGTATTAATGATATCAATGGTTGGATGTACAACAACAAAAGAAGCAAGTTTAGATAAGTTAGTAATAACACATGTAACTTCACCTTTAAATGTACCAAGTATAATACAAAAAAATAAAAATGTTTTTGCTAATGAGTTCAGTGAAAATGGTAAAGATATAGCTATTGAGTATGCTGAAATAACATCGGGGGCTGATCAAACTCAAGCATTAGCATCAGGAGATGTTGATATATTATACGCTGTTGGAGGAACTTCTGTAGTTTCAGCAGCAGCAAATGGTGCAGATATAAAAATATTAAATATGTACAGTAGATCACCAGAAGCATTCTGTATGTATTCGCTTGATGAAAACATAAAATCAGCACAAGATTTAAAAGGTAAAACTATAGCAGGACCAGTTGGAACTAACTTACACCAACTATTAATAGCATACCTTGAAAAAGCTGGAATGACTATAGATGATGTTAACTATGTGAATATGTCTATAGCTGATGCAAAAGCAGCTTTAGATGGAAAAAGTGTTGATGCAGCATTAGTTGCAGGACCTACTGCATATAAAGCAGAACAACAGGGATATAACTTAGTTACTAATGGAAAAGGATTAACAGATGCAGTAATAGCAGTTGCAGTTAGAGAAGATTTCTATAATGAGCACAAAGAAGAAGTTGAATTATTCATGAAAGCTCAAGAAAACGTAAATAAATACATGAATGAAAACTACGATGAAACTATGGAAATAGTTTCTAAAGAACTTGATTTAGATAAATCAGCAGTTGAAGAAATGTATAAACAATATGATTTCAGTATAGAAACTACAGATGCAGACCGTAAAGCATTTCAAAATGTAGCAGACTTTATGTTAAAAACTGGAATGATAGAAGAAGAAGTTAAGACAAATGAACTTTTTATAAAATAGTAGGTGAATATAAATGATACAAGAAAAAGTTATAGTAAAAGATCAAAATGATATTATAGAGATAACTTACGATGATATATTAAAATATCATGGTAGAGAAATGATAGGTGGAGCAGCTTTAGCATTTAAAATAATGCTTATGACTTTTCCTAAACTTTCTGATGAAATACCGCAAAGAGGAAAGTTTAGTTTTTATAGTGGAATAGGGAAAAATGGAAAAGGTATAATAGATGCAGCAGAAATGGTTATGCGTGTAAAAACTTATGGAAATTTAGAACTAGATATTGATTATTCTAATGATAAGATGGGACAAGAAGCACCAGGTGGTGGAAGATATTATTTTGAAATAGGATATGATGATAAACTAGTTAAATTGTACTTAAAAGAGGGGGTTATACCTAGTGAATTTATAAATTATTCAAAATTATCACATAAGTGCAAAGCAGAAAATATTTCTATGAGAGTAGAAGATCAAGAAAAATTATTATCATTGAGAAAAGAACTAGCTATCAAAATTATGGCATCTGACCCAGAAGACCTATTTGTAATAATAAAATAAAAATCAGTAGCATAATAAATAATATTACATTAAATTAACTTGTGTATTCTAGGTTAAAAATTAATCGTGGGTATTATTCCTGTGATTCGTCTCCACCATTGAAATCCACGAAAAGGTATTGGCTAAATAGCCAATATCTTTTTTTATGGAAAATAATATTATATTTATACTAGACTTAATAATATATACATTTACAAAATAATTAATGGAATATGCTATAATAGCTTTGTATTAGACTAAAATTATTTTATTGATAAATTTATAAACAATATTTATGTTGTATAGGGGAGATGGCATGAAGAATCGAATTTTAATTATAGAGGACGATAATGAAATATCTAATATGATTGCAGATTATCTTGGTAAAAATGGATATGAAACGCATATAGCTAAAGATGGAATAAGAGGGATTAAATATGTGATAGAAAAGAAGCCTGACTTAATTATCTTAGATATTATGTTGCCATATAAAAGTGGTGATGAGATTTTAAGAGAAGTGAGGGAATTTTCCGATATTCCAATAATAGTAGTATCAGCAAAAGAAAATGTACAGTTTAAAGTTGATTTATTTAAAATAGGAGTAGATGATTATGTAGTCAAGCCATTTGATTTATTAGAACTTCTAGCAAGGATCGAAACAAATTTAAGACGCTACTTAAAACTTACAAGTCAACAAACACTTTATAAACACAAAAACATAACACTAAACTATGATTTAAAGGAAGTCTTTGTTGATAATAATGTTGTCAAACTTACATCTAAGGAGTTTGAGATTTTATACTTATTTATAAAATATCCAAACAAAGTATTTTCTAAGAAAAATATATACGAAACAGTGTGGAAAGACTCATATGCATATGATGATGATACGATAAACACTCATATAAGTAATATAAGAAAGAAAATTGATAGTGAACTAATCGAAACTGTTTGGAAAATGGGATATAAGTTAAAGTGATTATTTTAGAATTTCTTTAGAATTTAATTTAGAAATTCTTATATTCTAAAATATATCATATAAGGCAGAGGAGATGATAAATATGTCAGAGATAATTTGCCAAACAGTAAACTTATCAAAAAAATATAAAGATAATATAGTACTTGATAACGTAAATATCAACATTAAAAGAGGCGACATTTATGGTCTTATAGGGGAAAATGGAGCAGGTAAGACTACATTAATAAAAATAATCGCTCAGTTAATAAACCAAACAGAAGGAAAAGTAAAGCTATTTGGAACAACTGATAAAAATCAATTGTGCAAATTACAAAAAAATATTGGGTATACAATTGAAAATCCAGCACTGTACATGGACATGACAGCAAGAAAAAACCTAGAAGTAATACGTATGCAAAAAGGAATACCTGGAACATACGATATTGAGAGGGTATTAAAACTTGTAAACCTAGATATTAATGATAAAAAGAAGGTAAAAAACTTTTCTCTAGGAATGAAACAAAGATTAGCATTAGCTATGGCATTGTTAGATGAGCCAGAATTATTAGATGAATTAATCGTGGGTATGATTGTGAAGAATCACCTCTACCAATTACATAATTTTTATCGTCAAACCAATTGGAATTGTTAGAGTTTAAAATCTATTAGTTCCTTTTTTATTAAAATAAATTAAAGAAATATAGGATTTATATAATAGGGAAATAAATAATTTATAACAAATAAAAGTGAACCCTATCACAAGTAAGGGATAGGGTTGATTATTATATAGCATTTGTTTGTTCATTAATACCTGAAATAGGTGGAAACATCTTAAAAAATAAAAATCTCATTAAAGGAGATACAATTAATAAATTTAAAGGAATTGCAAAAATAAAGTTTGTAACTATAGCAACACCATAAGCAGAAATAAAATTAGAATCTAATCCTACATTAGCAATTACTCCGAATAATGACATCCAAATAACCATACCACATGATGTAAAAAATGACATACACAGTCCTACTTTTTTCATAGTGTCATTTGGCTTTAATATTTTACTTGTAATGACCTTAACAATTCTACCAACTATAAAAATATCTCCTATTAGTGCATATATAAAAGCCAATGGAAACCCTAGTGCTGCATGCTTAAATATATTTAATGAAAATCCTTCAATTATAGCTATATTGTAGCAACTCATAATAAATACCATTGTTGCAGCAATCATTAATATGAATATAAAATGTTCTTTTTTGTTTTTAAACAAGTTAAATACCTCTCTTCTAATAAATTGTCAACTAAGTTGACTAATGTATAGTATCATTTTTAACTCTATAATGTCAACTAGGTTGACTAAAGTTGTATTATTTATTTTAAAAATTATATAATATAGATAGATTTGATTAAAATAAAGGAGTATTTATATGAGTTCATATTTTAAAAATTTAAATATAATAGATTTAATAAGTGAAAAACACGCAAAGCTTAGAAAAATGGTAATAGAAACTTGGGTTGAAAGGGGAGAAGAAAGGGTTAGTGATACAGAATCGTATATGATTGCATTAGTAGAAAGAAATGAATTAACAGTGGCACAGATTGGAAGGATAATAGGAATATCACGCCAAGGAGCTCATAAATGCGCAAAAGGCTTAATTGAAAGAGGATATATTATTATAGAAAATAAAGACGTAAATTCTAGGGACAAGATACTTTCTTTAACTGAAAAGGGATCAAGATTTTGTAGAGAGACATTAATTTTAAAAGAAGAATTTGAAACAAATATTATAAATTCTATAGGTGAGGATAAATTTAAAATATTAAAAGAGTGTTTAAGTGAAAATTGGTTTGCAAAATAAGTATTGTGCAAAACTAACTCTAATATAAAATTCTTTAGGTTATATTTTAGAATACCCAAAAAGCAAGGTGTAATAAAAGACTTAAAAAGTTACTTTATATAATAAAAACACGCTCCGTAAAGTAGATACGGAAAAACTATATCATAAGTAAGAGAGTATGGCTTGTGAAAATAGCTTGTTGTAAAGAAATGCTAAATAAAATTAAAATAAATACTAACGTAAAAGATTTGTCACCTTAATATACTTGCAAGTACTTCTGACCCAAAGTTATATTATTATGCCTTTTATTAAAAAATCCAAGTGATGCAATGAAAAATCTTTGAAATCAGGGGTTTGACCATTGGTTTTAGCTTTTATTATCATTTCAGATAAACCCAAAACATGAACTAAAAATTAACAAATAGATGCGTATATAAATTTAAGGATTGTGAATAATATATTACATAGTTATACTCAGTAATATTAACTAGTATGATTAACACAAATAAAATAAATATTTTGATAATAAAATATCCTAGTTATTACATATAAGATTCAGAAGCAATATTAGTTAATAATAAGTTCGAATATAATAAGTTAGTCTATAAAGGAGAATAAAGGTTATGCTATTAATAAAAAATGGGAAAATAATAACCATGGCTGATAAAAATTATAATAGTGGATCTATTTTAATAAAAGATAAAAAGATTGTAGAAATTGGAGAAAATATTAATATAAATAGTAATGAGGATTGTAAGATAATTGATGCAGAAAATTGTTGGGTTATGCCAGGCATAATAGAAGCTCATTGCCATATTGGAATTCAAGAAGAAAGAAAAGGATTTGAAGGCAATGACTGTAATGAAACAAATGAATCAATTACACCATATCTTAGGGCTTTAGATGGTATTAATGTTATGGATTCAGCTTTTCATAATGCTTTGACTGCTGGTATTACAGGAGTAATGGTAGGACCTGGAAGTTCAAATGTAGTCGGAGGACAGTTTGTTTTTATAAAAACTCATGGTAGAACAATAGATAACATGGCTGTCCTTGAACCAGCAGCAATGAAAATTGCATTTGGAGAAAATATAAAAACAAATTATAATCAAAAAAATATGATGCCATCAACTCGTATGTCAATAGCTGCACTTTTACGTGAGGAATTGTTTGAAGCTCAAAAATATAATCAAAACAAAAAAAATGCTATGAAAAATGGTGATAGTTTTGATGAGGTATTTAGGAGAGAGTGTTGGTTACCTGTAATTAACAGAGAGATTCCTTTAAAAGCACATGTACATAGAGCAGATGATATTTTAACAGCAATCCGTATAGCTAAAGAGTTTAATTTAAGATTAACTTTAGATCATTGTACAGAAGGACATCTAATTTCAGAAGAGATTAAGGAAGCTGGATTTCCGGCAATAGTTGGACCTTCATTAGCAATAAGAAATAAGATAGAGACTCAAAATGCAGATTTTAAAACAGCTGGTATATTACACAAGGCTGGTGTGAAAGTAGCTATTACTACTGATCATCCAGTTACAAGAATACAAGATTTACCTATTTGTGCTGGATTTGCAGCAAGAGAAGGACTAGGAATAGAAGAGGGACTTAAAGCAATTACAATAAATGCGGCAGAAATATGTAATGTATCAGATAAAGTTGGAAGTCTGGAAATAGGAAAAGATGCTGATATTGCAATTTTTGATGGGAATCCAATGGAGGTATTTACAAAAACAATGTATACCATAATTGATGGTGAAATAGTTTATGAAGCAAAAGATATAGATAATTAGCTATTAAAAATAAGAATGGTAGATAGTTTTATATAACAAGCTATCTACTTTTTTATATTAATTATTAATAGTTTTAGATAAATATATTATATAGATTAATAGTTTGTATTATAGCAAATAGAAATTATATTAATTTTGAATAAGATTGTAGGTAAGAATTTCGGGAATTTACTTGATGAAGTTAGCTTGGTTAAACTTTGTGGTAGAAAGGATTGGTTTGAATAATTTATTAAGTAGAATAATAATTAAAATTTTCTTATAATTTTTATAATAAAGCGATAACAAAGTTAATTTTATAATGACTTTGCTATCACCTTATCAATTACATAGAACTTGCTTTACTAACTTCTATGTAAGTTTTGTCAATAAAACTATCTATTGTTGTTGTTTCTATTATTTTCGTTGTTGTTGCAGTTATTATTGTTTCTATTATTTTCGTTATTATTTCTATTATTGTTGTTGTTGCAGTTGTTATTGCAGTTATTGTTGTTGTTATTGTTTCTATTATTGTCGTTGTTGTTTGACTTTATCATGATTATCACCTCCTCGAAAATATTATTGGCAGAAAGGTATCGTAATATACATAATCAATAAAAATAATTTTTTATTAATAATGCTAGAATTAGTTTAATTAATTTGTAGATAATATGGATGTTAATTATCGAATTACATGAAAATGAGGATAGGATTAAGGTAGTTTTACCAGATATAAGGAATTTTCAAAATGTCAAATAGAAATTAAACTATAATATATACTTATCCTAAAAATTGAAATTTTAATGCTATGAAAATAGTGAGGTTGCATACTTTTTATGAAATAAACTATCTATATTTTTTAGTATTTTGCTATATTGAATTGAAGATTTTTAGCATAGGTGAAGGAATCCTACACATAGAATACATTTATCTTTTACCCAAGTGGACTTCATATTGGGCATTTCTATCACTTTAATAGGACATTTTTTTGTATAAAGGCTGCGACAAATACAATTATTTTTTAGATGGAATCTATCTGTTTTTCTCATTTCTTCATATCTTGGGATAATACATATTACATATTTATATTTTTATCTATTTTGTTTGGATTATGGATTGTTTATTATCAAAAAATTTAAAAATGTAACAAAAAATGATATATAGAAATATAATAATATGAAACATATTGTTTATGGAGGTTGAGTATATGGAGTTAAAATGGACTATAGTTATTATTATAATTATACTTGCCTTACTCTTATATAGATGGATAATACAAAGAAAACAAGTTATTAATAATGTGTTACAAAGAAGTGATGAAGAAAAAATTAAAGATATTAATAATGCACTAGAGTTATATGGTTTTGTATATGATAAAACTAATGATATTATATGTTCAAATATGTATCCTTGGCAAAGAGAAGTAGGATATTGTAGGTTTTATGATGAAGCAGCACCTACCTTAAATATGATTATTGATAGCGAGCCTATTTATTTTGAATATGATAATAGAAGATGGCTTATTGAACTTTGGAAAGGTCAGTATGGAATGACTACTGGTGGTGAAATTGGTATATATGTAAGTGAAATGGATGATATTAATATACCAGGTATTTTTTCAGGTCCTTTTTTCGAAGCCGTATCAGATGAAGAACTATTAAATATGGATTTTAAGCTTAAAATAAATGAAGAAGAATTATTTCAAAGACAAGATTATCATTGGTGGCTAACAGGTTTTGATGTAGGTGTATTTTCTAATCCTAATAACTTATCAATGAAAATTAGAATAATTTTTCCAAATTCAATTATGAAAGATGCATTTCTTGGTGGATTAAAAAGAGCAGGTTATAAAGAAGATGAAATTAAAATAACTAAGAATATAATTTATTTTAATTTTGATAAACCTAAATCTGATCAACCATATAATCGTTATAAATTAATAATACCTTTTATCCAATTTATGAATAAAACTTACTGTAAGATATACAATTTAATTACTAAAGATTTTGAACGTACAATAGATAAAATTGATTTTTTACGATTATACTATCCTAATTTGCTTAGATTGATTGCAGGTAAAAATAGAATGAAAAAATTAAAAAAATCTTATAAAGTGATTTCATCTTATATAAGTGGAAATGAGATGAGAAGTAATGAGCATTTATAAACGCTTATCCAAAATCTATGAAAATTCTAAAGTTATTCCTTATGATTATTCTTCAAAATTTGTCATAATGAGTGATTGTCATAGGGGTAGCGGAAATTTAGGAGATAATTTTATAAAAAACCAATATATATTTTTCGCGGCACTTAATGACTACTATAAAAAAGGATTTACTTACATTGAATTAGGTGATGGAGATGAACTTTGGGAAAACAGATCTATGGAACAAATTATGGAAGTACACAGTAGTACATTTGAATTACTATCTAAATTTTATGAGTCAAACAGAATGTATATGATTTATGGTAATCATGATATGCAAAAAAGTTATACAGAATTTTTAGAGTGTCATTATAAAGGATATTATTGTGGAATAAGAAAAGATATTTTTTCATTATTCAATTATATAAGAGCATATGAAGGAATAATTCTAGAAAATGAAGACAATAATCAATATAGAACCTTTCTTGTACATGGTCATCAAGGAGATTTGATTAATGATAGACTATGGAAGCTAGGTAGGTTTTTAGTTCGTTATATCTGGAGACCACTAGAGATATGGGGATTTAATGACCCTACAAGAGCAGCTAAAAATTATAAAAAGAAAAATAGAATAGAACGACAACTGATGGCATGGTCAAAAGAGAATAACATAATGTTAATTGCAGGTCATACTCATAGACCTAGCTTTGCTAACTTAGATGAAGCTATGTACTTTAATTCAGGAAGTTGCATACATCCAACAGCTATTACAGCTATAGAGATTGAATGTGGTTGTATTAGCTTGGTGAAATGGAGTGTTATGACAGGAGAAGATAGTAGTATGTATGTAGGAAAAAAAGTTTTAAAAGGACCAGTAAAATTAGAAGATTACTTTGTAAGAAATTTAAAAGTAGAAAGTTTTTAAGTATTTAAAAGCTGATTCCTGTATTGATAAGGAGTCAGCTTTTTTAGCATTAGTATTACATTAAAAAGGAAAAGTATTATGATATAAGAATGGCAAAATCAAATATAAAAGGTATTAATATTTTAGTTAATGCTTTAGGTAATTCTTTAATGAATGGACAGTATAATCTATATAGATATCCAAATATAGGTTTTTTATACATATTTTTTTAATCTATTTATTTTTTATTATCATATTATAAGCAAATAGTATATATGGAATTTTTAAGGTAAATTATCTTACATAAATAAGAACCATTGTCTAGTATTTACATATAATATAGAGAACAATATTTATATCAGAAAAAGGGGAATCAACAATGGACAGAAATTATTGGCAAGATTATTGGGAAAATTATTACAAGTTTATGGCTGTATATCTTAGAGAGTTACAAAATGCATATCCTGATGCGGATATAAAAAATGAATACGCAGAAGTTGCTAACTTATTTGAACCTCCTATGTCTCTTGAAGATTACGAGGATTATGATGAATATGACGATGATAATGTCTATGCACAAACAGGTAACGATCCAAATTTTACATTACCTGGTGGTGGGCAATCTCCTACTCCTTTTATATCACCTGGTGGTGGTCAATTTACTATAAATAATTGTAGGAGAATGGCAGTAGTTAGAATAGTAATGAGAAGAGGCTTTACTCCTTCTAATTTCTTTATGCTAGTAGATAGAGCTGATAGAAGAAGTATTCAAGGATTTAGGATATCTTGTGAAGGTAGTAGAATTAGATTTGTACCAATGGCTGTAGAATATAGAAATATTAATCTTATAGAATGTGCATTTTAGATTAAATCTAATAATAGGGGAAATGATAATTTAATGAGTTATGTTGTGCTCATAGAGAGTATAGGTGACTTAAGTAATAAAATAGAAATAATAGTATAAGTTGATTGTGGGTTTGATTTTGCGAATCGTCTACAATATTGAAATCAAAGAAAAGATATTAGCTACTTAGCTAATATCTTTTTTTAGTATGCAAATATAAAGTATGATATTATAAAATAAAATACAAGTTAGGGAGAATGTATATATGTACAAAGAGAACATTTTAGTAGTAGAAGATGATGTAGATATAAATAACCTAATAACAAAAACACTAGAAAAACAGAACTATAAAGTAACGCAGGCATTTTCAGGGAGTGAAGCGCTGTTACAACTATCTATATCAGAATTTAAATTGATGCTACTAGATTTAATGTTACCAGGTATGAGCGGAGAAGAGATAATCAGTAAAATTAGAGATGAAAAAGAAATACCAATAATAGTAATTTCAGCAAAAACGTCTTTAAAAGATAAAGTAAATGTTTTGAATATAGGAGCAGATGATTATATAACTAAACCTTTTGAATCAGAAGAAATAATAGCTCGAATAAACTCACAGTTAAGAAGATATAGAAAGTATGAAATAAGTACACAATCAAATGAAATATACAAATTTAAAAATCTTACTTTAGAAGAAGAAACAAGAAAAGTAAAGGTCAAAGGAGAAGAGATACATTTAACTGGTCATGAGTTTGATATTTTAAGCATTTTAATTAAAAATCCTGATAAGGTATATTCAAGGGAATCATTGTATGAACAAGTATGGAAAAATGGATACTATGGGGAATATAACTCTGTAAATGTTCATATTAGCAATATTAGAAAAAAAATTAAATCAGTATCACAAGATGAAGATTACATAAAAACAGTGTGGGGAATAGGATTTAAATTAAATAATAATTAATAAAAATCTTTATGCTTTCTTTAAACTTTCTTGAATATTTATTAAAAAAATTTTTATATCATAGTTATTGTAAGTTAGTTAATAAATGGTACTTAATACTGCTTAAATAAAGAGGGAGAAATATATGAAGGAAGTTATAAAAACGTATAATTTATCTAAGAAATATGGAAATTATGATGCATTGTTAGATGTAAATATTAATGTAAAACAAGGTGATATATATGGTTTAGTAGGTGATAATGGAGCAGGTAAGACTACTTTACTTAGAATATTATCTGGGCAGTCACATGCTAGTAGTGGTAGTTTTGAACTTTTCTCAGTTTCAGATGAGAAAGAATTAAATGAAATTAGAAAACATACAGGTGTTATTATTGAATTGCCAAGTTTTTATCCTAATCTTACTGTTGAAAAAAATATGGAGTATTATCGTATTCAAAGAGGTATACCAGGAAAAGACAAAGTTATTAAAGCTCTTGAAGATGTTAATCTGAGTCATGCTAAAAAGAAAAAATTTAATCAATTATCTCTTGGTATGAAGCAACGACTAGGGTTAGCTCTTGCTATTATGACAGAACCAGAGTTATTAATACTTGATGAACCAATTAATGGCTTAGACCCATCAGGAATTATTGAAATTAGAAATCTACTATTAAAATTAAATAAGGAAAAAAATATTACTATAGTTATATCAAGTCATATACTTTTAGAGCTATCAAATATTGCAACTTGCTATGGATTTTTAAACAAAGGAAAATTAGTCAAAGAAATATCTTCAACTGAACTTAATGAAAAATGTAAAAGCTATTTAGAAATTAAAGTTACTAATGCTAATAAGTTAGCTGCACTATTAGAAGAAAAGCTAGGTTATAGTGATTATAAGGTTTTACCTAATGATATAATTCAGTTATTTGATAGAAATAGAGACCCTCAAAAGATAAGTGAACTTATAGTTAAAAATGGAATTGGATTAAATTGCATAGAAGAAAAAACTATAAATCTTGAAAATTATTATATGTCTTTGATTGGGGGATCTTACAATGCTTAATTATATAAAAAGTGAATTTTACAGAAATATAAATACTAAAGGAAATTATATATTTTTATTTGGAAGTATAGCATTTGTAATATTTATAAATGTAGCCTTAGGTTTATTTGCACAAAGCCAAGTGAATTTTTTGTATGGAAATACAAAATATTCTCTTAGTAGTTTTTATACTTATATGGGATTATTAATACTTATATCTATTTATTTAGTTTCATTAATTTTTGGTCAGGAATTTAAGAACTCTACACTTAAAAATTCTATTGCCTTTGGAATTTCAAGGAGTGAAATATATTTAGGCAAATTTTTAGTAGAAGTAGTAATTTGTACAATAAATTTAATATTAATTAGTAGTGCATATGTTATAGCTGCATACGTAATGCTAGAGGATAGCGGTATAGTATATTTAAAAGATTTTATACATGCAATAGTAGCATGCTTTCCACTGCTATTAGTTAGTATGACTGCTGCTCATGTTTTTACTTCATATTTGATAATGAGAGTATAGCTGTGACATTTTGGTCAATTTTTATAGTATTTGTGCCACTATTAATATCAATGGTTGGACGTAAAATAGATATACTAGGTAAAATAGCAATATGGTTACCTTGGAATATAGTTGGAAATGCTACATTTGACAGTAATACCAATCGAATAATCATGGCATGGAATACTACTGATGGTTTTGTAAGATGTTTTATAGTAGGATTTATAGGAGTTGTATTATTTTATACATTAGGATTAATTATGTTTAAGAAAAAAGAAATAAGATAGATAAAAAGAGGCGTGTGGATGATGGAATGGATTTTAGCAATTTTATTAATACCAAGTGTGTATTTTTCTGCACGCTTTTTCTTGCTTTCTAGAAATATTAAAAAATCAGTTAAGGACTTTAAATATATTTCTGAAAATATAGATACAAATCGTAAACTTAAGTTAAATCATCCAGATAAGAATTTTGAGAAATTATTATCTGAAATAAATCAGTATTTAGAAGATACACAAGTAAATAAATTAAAGTACATAAAAAGAGAAGAAGAAATTAGAAAAGAAATCGAAAATGTTTCTCATGATTTAAGAACACCTTTAACTTCTATTAGGGGATATTTAGAGTTAATAAATGATGAAACTATTACATCTAAAGAAAAGAAAGATTACCCTTGTATTGTAGAAAAAAGAGCTAAGGTTCTTCAACATTTAATTCAGGATTTTTATGATTTAAGTAGGTTTGAAAATAATGATTATAATTTAAATATGGAAATTATAGATATTAATAAGGAGCTAAGAGAGCATATACTGGTATTTTATAATGATTTTGAAAAGAAAAATATTGAAGTGGATTTAAAGTTAGATGAAAATCCAGTATTAGTAAGGTTAGATGAAAGTGCTATTAAAAGAGTTTTTAATAATTTAATTCAAAATTCTATTAAGTATAGTAAGAGTCATTTTTGTATGTCAATAAACAATAAAGGTAGAGAAGTTATTATTGAGTTTAAAAATGATGTCCAAGATATTAATAAAGATGAGTTAAACTTACTGTTTAATAGATTTTATATGAAGGATAAATCAAGAAGTAGTGATAGTTCTGGTTTAGGTCTTACAATAACCAAGCTTTTAGTTGAATCTATGAATGGTGAAATTGATGTTGATATGGATAAAGAATGGATTATATTTAGAATAAAGTTTTTATCAGAGATATATTAAATATATGAAAAACTAATTACTTAAATAATTTTATCGTGGGTATGATTTTTGAGAATCATCTCCACCATTGAAATCCAAAAAACACATTGAGAATATTATCAATGTGTTTTTTATTTTATAAAGTAGTTAAGCTAGTCTAATATAATATATAATTAAACATAGGCAAATATAATATGATAATATATGGAGAAAAAGTATGTTTACTATAATGATAATAGAGGATAACGAACTAATAAGAAATGAAATTCATAATTTATTAGATTTAAACAGATATAAAACAATAAAGGTAAATGATTTTAATAGTATTACAAAGCAAGTGAAAGAATACAATCCAGATTTAATACTACTAGATATAAATTTACCAGATGAAGATGGCTTTAAAATCTGTACAGAAATAAGAAGTTTTTCAAAAGTTCCTATAATATTTGTAACTAGTAGAAATACAAATATAGATGAACTTATGGGAATAACATTAGGAGCCGATGATTTTATAACAAAGCCTTATAATACACAAATACTTCTAGCAAGAATAGCATCATTACTAAAAAGAGCATATCCTAACGAAAAAACAATAGATAATATAGAACATAATGGAATAACATTAAATATATTAAAAAGCACAATAGAAAAAAATGATAAATCAGTAGAGCTTACAAAAAATGAATTTAAAATATTACATTACTTACTTATAAACAAAGGTAAGATAGTTTCAAGAGTAGATATATTAGAGTATTTATGGGATAGTGCATTATTTGTAAATGATAATACTCTTACAGTTAACATTACGAGAATAAGAAGTAAGGTAGAGGAGTTAGGGGTAAAAGACTATATAATAACTAAAAGAGGACAAGGTTATATGGTATGAATATAAAAGATTATTTAAACAAAAGGATAGGTATAATTAGCTTAAACATTATATCTTTGATAACATTATCAATATTTTTATTTAGTGTAGGAAACCCTTTTAAAGTTATAAAAATAGTGGCAATAACATGGATTATAGTATTATTAATATATCTTTTGTATGAATATAAGGCTATAAGAAAACATTTTGATGAAATAAATAAATACATTGAAAACACAGATAAAAAATATTTACTAAGTGAAATAATAAAAGAACCTAAGTATATAGAGGCAATGCCATATTACTATGCTTTAAAAAAGGCGAGTAAATCTATGAGAGACGAAATAAACACAATAAAAAAACAAAGAAAAGATTATAAAGAATATATAGAAAAGTGGGTACATGAAGTTAAGACACCTATTTCAGCTATTAAATTAATAGAAGAAAACAATAAAACATCTACGTCAAGACTAGTACTTCAGCAGTTAGAGGAAATAGATACATATGTAGAACAAGCATTATTTTATGCTAGAAGTGAAGATGTAGAAAAGGATTATTTAGTAAAAGAAATATCTTTAGATGAGTGCATTAATAGAGTTATCACTAAAAATAAGCAAGTGCTTATACTTAATAATATAAATATTGAGATAGATGATATTAATAAAAGCGTATATAGCGATAGTAAATGGTTAGAGTTTATAGTAAATCAAATTATAGTAAATGCAATAAAGTATAGGAGAGATAACAATCCTACCATAAAGATATATACTAATGAAATAAAAAATGCAGTTGAATTAATTATTTATGATAATGGTATAGGAATACCTAGTTATGAAATAGATAGAGTATTTGATAAAGGGTTTACAGGTAATAAAGGTCGCCTAAATTATAAATCAACAGGGATAGGATTATATTTGTGTAAAAATTTATGTGATAAGTTGGGGTTATTAATAAAAATAGAATCAAAAGAAGACAAATGTACAAAAGTTAGAATTATTTTTCCAAAAGGAAATTTTTCTAAATTTTAATAATTACCTCTTAACGTTACAATAACGTAACATTAATGAAAGGTTAAATCAAATCAAAACAAGGATAAATCATATAAAATAACCTTGAGGTGATAAATATGGGTGAAATATTAAAAATTGATAGTATAGAAAAATACTATGGAAATAAGGGAAATATATTTAAGACAATTGATGATATAAGCTTTAATGTGAGGGAAGGTGAGTTTGTAGGGGTTATGGGACCTTCTGGTTCAGGAAAAACGACTTTATTAAACCTAATAGCAACTATTGATGAAGTAAGTTCTGGTCATATCTACTTAAATAATCAGGACTTAACTGAAATAAATAAAAAGAATATAGCTAGATTTAGAAGAGAAAATCTAGGATTTATATTTCAAGATTTTAATTTATTAGATACTTTAACAATATATGAAAATATAGCTTTAGCACTTACAATAAATAAAACTAATAAAAATGAAATAGACGATAAAGTAAAATCTGTAGCAAAAGAATTGGGAATAATAGAAATACTAAATAAGTATCCTTATGAAGTATCAGGTGGTCAAAAACAAAGGACAGCTTGTGCAAGAGCATTGATAACAAATCCAAAGCTAATACTTGCAGATGAACCAACAGGAGCTCTAGATTCTAGGTCGGCTCAAATTCTAATAGAGATGATATCAAGTCTAAACAAGGATTTTAATGCAACAATATTAATGGTAACACATGATTCGTTTACGGCAAGTTACTGTGATAGAATTTTGTTTATTAAAGACGGAAAGATATTTACAGAATTAGTAAAGGGAAATAATACACGAAAACAATTTTTTAATCAAGTATTAGATGTAGTTGCATTGTTAGGCGGTGATGTAAGGGATGTACGTTAAATTAGCCATAAATAATGCAAAAAAATCTATTAAAGATTACTTAATATATTTTATAACTATAACAATGTGTGTAAGTTTGTTTTATGCTTTCACATCTTTATCAAGTTCTAGTTATGAACTTATAACTGAGGATACTTTCAACTTTGAATCTCTAAAAAAGATGTTAAAATACTCAACTTATATAATTACAGCATTATTAGCAATACTTGTTGCATATGTAAGTAAATATATGATTAAAAGAAGACAAAAAGAATTTGCTACTTATATATTATTAGGAGCAGAGCAAAAGAGTATAGCACTTATGTTTTTTGTAGAAATGTTGATAGTTGGAATATTATCCATAGCATGTGGGATATTTATTGGAACACTTTTCTCACAAGTTGTTACAGCTATGGTATATATAAGTGCTAAACAAGAAATAGTATTTTCATTTAAACTTTACTTAGACACAGTTTTTATAACATTTATATTCTTTATAGGAATGTTTTTAGTAGTAGGTATTTATAATATTAGAGTTTTAAATAAGTTAAAGCTTATAGATATGATGAATAATAGTAAAATAAGTGAATTTAAGTTTAAAAAAAGTAAAAAAGTTTATTCAATAGTATTTTTAATATCTTTAATATTATATGGTATATTTATATATTCAATTAAATTTATTATAAATATTAAAAAAGGAATAAATAGCACTAATCATTTAATTAGTGCAAATCAAATGATGTTTGCAGAAGTTATTTCAATAGTTTCATTTATAATAGCAACCTATGCTTTATTTTACTCAATATCATATATTCTTATAAGAATAAAAGAAAAACACAAAAAATTTAGCTATGAAGGCACAAATCTTTTTTTATTAGGAACAATAGTATCTAAAATAAGAACAACTCCAATACTTATGGCTACTATATCATTAACATTCTTAGGTGCTTCAATAAGCTTTATACTTACATTATTAATGTCCCAGTGGTCTTTAGGATACTTAGATTATAGAATTCCTTTTGATATAGAGTTAAGGAGTGAATATTCATATAGACCTGAGAAAGAGTACAGTATAAATAAAATAGAAGATATGCCAAAGTTTAATTATTCAGAGGTTATAGATTATCTAAAAAATGCTGGTTTAGATATTAATGAGTATGAAGAATTAGAAAAGTACTGTATAAATAAAGAAGATTTTTACATAAGAGATAATAGAGAAAAGCCTGCCTTAGCTATAAGTTTAAGTGATTTTAATAAACTAAGAAGTATGAAAGGTTATGATACAATAAGTTTAAAAAATGATGAATATACAACTCAATGGGATAATACTACTGATCAGCAAGAAATTGACAAGTATATAGAAGAAAATAAAGTTATAAATGTAGAAGGAAAAAGTTTAAAAGTTAGTAAAGATGCATATTATAAAGAAACTTTAGGAGAAGGTATATATAATTATCCTACTACAAATATTATTATATTACCTGATGATATATGTAAAGATCTTGTAAGTGCAGGGGTAGATTTATTTATTACATCTAATAATGAGCTAAGTTATGAAGAAGCTACTAAATTTGAATTAGAGTATATACCGAAGTGGTTTGAAGAAAATAATCCAGAATTAATGAAAAAATATGATAGATCTTATTATTTTATACACGGAAGAATTAAATCAGCAGAAACTAGTGAAATTATAAATTTTACTCTAGGAATGAGAATCTTAGGATTATATTTAGGTACAGTTTTACTTATGATAAGTTTGACAGTGCTTGCTCTTCAACAGCTTACAGATTCAATAGAACATAAAGATAGATTTAATGTTTTACGAAAACTGGGGATAGAAGAAAATGAAATTAATAAAATAGTATTAAAGCAAATAAGTGTATATTTTACTATTCCTGTAATAATAGGCATGATAGGATTTGTAGTATTTATATATAATTTTTATTTAATATATGAATCCTATATTAGTGCTTATATTGGAGATAGCATGTTTGTATTAAATATGAGTACAGGTATATTTATTATGGTAATGATTTATATAAGCTACTTTATTGGAACATATTATACATTTAAGAGAAATATAAGAAATTAAGAAAGGGATAATAAGAAAATTTAAAATATATTATCTATGATAGTTATATTCTTTTTAAATTCACTAAATAAGTATATTAGAATTTTTTGCTAAACAATAAATGCTCCAAAGAGTTTAACTCTACGGAGCGTTTATTGTTTAGTAGTGTGAAATAATTTAAATTAATAAGTATAATGACAACACATATATGTAAAGAGATTTATAAAAGATTTTTAATATAGAACTAATAATAGATAGGAGATTAATTATGGATAGATTAAGAAGAAAAGAATTATTACAACAATACAAAGAAATGAAGCCAGAAATGGGTGTATATATGTTTAAGTCTATAAAAACAAACATAGTTTATTTAGGTTGTGATAAAAATATAAAAGCAACTATAAATGGTGATAGATTTAAATTAAATTCTAATAATCATAGATGTAAAAAGTTGCAAAAAGATTGGAATGAAAATAAAGAAGAGAACTTTGAGATAACAACAGTAGAAGTATTACCTTATGATAAAGATGAAAGTAAGGTAGATTATAGTGAAGATTTAAAAATATTAAGAGAAATGTGTAAAGATAGATTTACAGAAGAAAATGTGGAAGAAATATAGAAATAGAATTTTAATCAGTTATAAAAAATTACTTTAGCGGATGAATTTAATAAGCAAGGTGAATTATTAGGTGAAAGATTTTAAGGTAATTGTAGAAACACTAGAAGAGTTAGGATGATCACTGTTAATCTCCTCAAATATTGAAATTTACGAAAACACATTGATAATTTTATCAATGTGTTTTTTATTTAATCATATTATTTTATAAATGAAAATAAGAAAACTAACAATATAAAAAATAATAACCTAGAAATAATTATCAAAGACAATTTTTAATAAAATAAGGATGCCTTTTTTCTACAACATATTTTATACACATATGTTCTTTGAAATCATCAAACTTCAAATGATATCGTTACCTCATAGAACAAAACAAAACGAAATAGGAGGTAGTAATGAAATACAAAATAAACACAGAAATAATAAAACTACAAATGTTAAGAAAAGGCTATTCAATAACCAAACTAGCAAAAGATAGCAACCTATCAAAATCAACAGTATCATTTTTGGTGTACTGTATTTAAAATATAGAAAAATAGTGTAGTCTAAAATATTTAGTACAGTAGGTACACTATAGTTAATAAAATTTTATATATTTACTTAGTATGTATAGTTTTATAGTTTAGTAGATTATTAATGTACTTAGTGTACAGGATTTTCTTACTAATAAAAACAACTTGATAATAAAGGATATTATAGATTAGTAGTGAAAATAAATTAAAAATGATAAATTAGGAAGTTATTAGAGTATAATTTAAAAGTATAGAATATAAACTTATATTAATTAAGTAAAGAAATTAGAAAGGTTGGAACACAGATGATAAGAACAATTGTAAAAGATATATCATTTTTAAAACAAAAATCAGAACCTGCGACAAAAGAAGATATAGACGTTATTAATGATTTAATCGATACATTAAGAGCAAATTTAGAACATTGTGTGGGTATGGCAGCCAATATGATAGGAGTAAAAAAACGTATATTGGTATTTACTGTAGGGAATATTATAGTTCCTATGGTAAATCCAGTTATATTAAAAAAAGAAAATCCTTATGAAGCAGAAGAAAGTTGTTTATCTTTAGATGGTTTTAGAAAAACAACAAGATATGAAACTATAGAGGTTGAATATCTAGATATAAATTTCAAGAAGCACAAACAAATATTTACGGGATTTACTGCACAGATTATTCAGCATGAGGTAGATCACTTCGAAGGTATAATAATCTAATAGATAATATTGTAAGCATTATAATATGGATTTTTCTATAAAAATTATATAATGATATAACCTTTAAAGTATTTAAATTACCGCATTAATATGTGTGGTAATTTTTTATTTTATTAATAATAAAAGTAAACGATTTTTATTGACATAAGTATCTATAATAGTTAATATAGTTTAGTACAAAACAAAATTTAATATGGAGGTGTTTCCATTATGAATAAAAATAAGCTTAAGCTAGGACTTGATATTAGCAAAATTCATCATATAATTTCAAGGAAGATGGATGCTTCTGTAATTAGTGCAATTGATGATAATTTAACTGTATCACAAGCTTATGTAATAGATTTTATTTCTAATGAAGGTAAGGATAAAGAAATATTCCAAAAGGATTTAGAAAAAGCCTTTGATTTAAAGCGCTCATCTATTAGCTTGATGCTAAATAATATGGAAAAGAGTGAGTTAATAGAAAGAGTACCTGTTACAGAGGATGCACGATTAAAGAAAATAATTTTAACTCAAAAATCTATAAAGCTTTATGAAAAAATTTCAACTGCAATTGATTCAATAGAGGATAAATTATCAGAAAATATAACTCCAGAAGAAATAAAAGTATTTCAAAGTGTACTTGAAAAAATAAGAAATAGTTTAGAATAACCGTTTGAAATTTCAATAACGGTTATATTTATATAAATATTGTTTTGCACAAAACATAAATAAAAATAGGAGGATGATATATGTCAAAAGTATCTAACTTTACAGAAGGGAAGATATTCTCCCCTTTATTAAAATTTGCAATACCTATACTACTTGCATTATTTTTGCAAACCATGTACGGTGCAGTTGATTTACTTATAGTAGGGCAATTTGGTAATGCAGCAGATGTGTCTGCCGTTTCAACAGGTAGTCAAGTAATGATGACTATAACTGTAATAATTACAGGGTTAACTATGGGGCTTACCATATTAATAGGACAAAAACTTGGAGAAGGAAATTCAAAAGAAGCTGGAAATGTTGTAGGAAGTGGTATTTCAATATTTGCTATTATAGCTATAGTTATTACTGTTTTAATTGTTAGATTTGCTTCACCTATTTCAACTTTTATGCATACTCCAAAAGAAGCTTTCGATAGCACTGTAATGTATATAAAAGTTTGTGCTTCAGGATCTATTTTTATAGTAGCTTATAATATTATAGGAGGCGTATTTAGAGGATTAGGAGATTCAAAAACTCCACTTATTACAGTAGGGATTGCATGTGTTACAAATATTATAGGAGATTTAATATTTGTTGGAATATTTAAAATGGCTGCTACAGGTGCAGCACTTGCTACTATAATGGCTCAGGCAATTAGTGTTATACTTTCTGTAATAATTATTAAAAAGCGTGGACTTCCTTTTGAATTTTCTAGAAAAAGTATAAAGTTTCATAAAGGTTTAACATCAAAGATAATTAAATACGGTACTCCAATAGCTTTACAAGATGGACTTGTACATTTATCTTTCCTTGTAATTATGATTATAGGCAATTCAATGGGAGTAATTCCATCAGCAGGAATTGGTGTCGCAGAAAAACTTGTTGGATTTATAATGCTTATACCATCATCTTTTTCTCAAGCAGTATCTGCGTTTGTTGCACAAAACTATGGAGCTAAAAAATACCATAGATCAAGAAAAGTTCTTGTTTATGCAATTTCGGCTTCTTTATGTTGTGGAGTTGTAATGTTTTATATTACCTTCTTCCATGGAAATTTACTTGCAGGAATGTTCTCTAAAGATAAAGATGTAGTCTTAGCAGCTTGGGAATACATGAAAGCATACGGAATAGACTGTCTTTTAACTGCAATTATGTTCTGTATGGTAGGGTATTTTAATGGATGTGGAAAAACAACTTTTGTAATGATACAAGGAATAATAGGTGCTTTTGGGGTAAGAATACCAGTATCATATATTATGAGTAAAATATTACCAGTATCGTTATTTAAAGTAGGTCTTGCAACACCAATGTCTACATTTGTACAAATTATATTATGTGTAATTTACTTTATGATTTTATCAAAGAAGTTGTCAAAAGAAGAGACACCTGTAGATATAACTTATCAAGTACAAGAGCAGTAAATCTTTAATTTTAATAATTGAAGTACACGAATACCTATATCCTTTTGGATATAGGTATTTTTTATTATGAATTTTTATATAAGTTTTCAAAAAGTACATAATAATTATTTTTATTTGATTTTAAAATGTTATTGATATTGATTATTAATAATGATAGAATTGTTATAGTAAATTAAATTAGGGGGAAAAGCTAGTGAGTAAAATTAAAAAGTTTATATATGTAACAGTAGGATTAATATCATTTGTGTTAGGCGCGATAGGCGTTGCACTTCCAATACTTCCGACTACTCCATTTTTATTATTAGCGTCATATTGTTTTGTTAGGGGCTCTGAAAAGTTTGATAGATGGCTTAAGTCAACAAAAATTTACAAAAAACATTTAGAAAGCTTTGTAAATGAAAGAGCTATGACTATGAAACAAAAGATAGGTATATTATTATTCGCAGATATAATGTTAGCATTTCCAATTATAATATTAGATAGTTTACATATTAGGTTATTTTTAATAGCTTTAGCATGTTTTAAATATTATTACTTTATGTTTAAAATAAAAACAATAAAACAAGATGATTTAAAAGTAAATTCTCAATAAAGGTAAAAGTAGAAAGGAAAACATGAATGTTACATAGATTAGGATCAATGTTATTTTTGTTAGCTATAATAACATATTTTTTTAAGTATTTAAAATTTATAAATAATAAACTAATTTTAAAGTTACATATTTTAACTGGAAGTTTAGGATCACTAGCAATGATTGTATATTCAATAACAGATTATATTAAGGATAAGGAAGTTACAATATTGCCAGTAGGTATAGCTAGTTTATTAATAATATTATCTGGGACTAATAAGGTCAGAAAAAAATATAAATGGTTACATTTAATGTCGGTTATAGGATTTGCAGTTGCGCTTGCATATCATATAATCAACTAATATGCAGGAGGGAATATTATGGTAAATAAAAGATTACTTTCGCTTAGCAAAGAATCTCAAAAATATGTATATTTTACAGTTTTAATGAACTGGATATCAATAATTTGTAATATAGGAATAGTTTTATTTGTTGGAAATATAATAGACAAATTATATAATAATGATTTGAATTTTAATATGGTAGCTTATGTGGCTTATTTAGGTTCGTTAATATTGATAAGATTTATATGCAATTATATGTCAGGAATATTTTCTTATAATTCTTCAGCAAAGGTAAGAGCATCAATAAGAGAAAGTATTTATAAGAAATTATTAAAATTAGGTGTAAATTATAATGACACAATATCAACATCATCAACTGTTCAAATAGCAGTGGATGGAGTTGAGGCACTTGAAATTTATTTTGGTAGATACTTACCTCAATTATTTTATAGTTTATTAGCACCGCTTACATTATTTGCTGTTATAGCACCTATAAGCTTTAAGGCAGGTATAGTACTTTTAATATGTGTTCCATTGATACCAATATCAATAGCGTCAGTTATGAAATTTGCTAAAAAACTTTTAAGCAAATATTGGGGGATATATACTAATTTAGGAGATTCATTCCTAGAAAATCTTCAAGGTCTTACTACTTTAAAGATATTTGATTTAGATAAAGAAAAAAATGATGAAATGAATAAAGAAGCAGAAACTTTTAGAAATATAACAATGAAGGTTTTATCAATGCAATTAAATTCTATAACAATAATGGACTTAATAGCATTTGGTGGTTCTGCTATAGGTATATTAATAGCTGTTAATGAATTTTCTAAAGGCAATATTACTATAGGATCTACAGTAGTAATAATATTATTATCATCAGAGTTCTTTATTCCGATGAGGCTACTTGGGTCATTTTTCCATGTCGCTATGAATGGATTAGCTGCTGCTGATAAGATATTTGATTTACTTGATGCTAAGGTTGAAGAAGAAAAAGAGTTATCAGATAAGAATAAAGCAAAATTAAAAGATATTTCTATATCAATAAAAAATGTTGATTTTAGCTATGATAAAGAAAGAAAAGTCTTACATAATGTAAATATAGATATAGAAAATAAATCAATGGTTGCTTTAGTTGGAGAAAGTGGTTGTGGAAAAAGTACAATAACTAATTTACTTTTAAAATTAAATAAGGTCGATAAAGGTGAAATTCTATTAAATGAAGTAAACTTAAATGATATACCATTTAATGAATTAAGAAAAAAAGTAAGCTTTATAAGTCATAGCTCGTATATATTTAACTCTACGATAGAGGCAAATTTAAGAATGGGTAAAGAAGATGCAACTGAAGAAGAACTATATATAGCTTTAAAAACAGCAAATCTTTATGATTTTGTAATGGGACTTGATAAAAAATTACAAACTCCAGTTGGTGAAAATGGGTCGTTCTTATCAGGAGGTCAAAAGCAAAGATTAGCTTTAGCTAGAATGATACTTACGAATCCGGAAGTTTATATATTTGATGAAGCAACTTCAAATATTGACGTTGAAAGTGAAGACTCAATACTTGAAACGATATATGCTTTAGCAAAAGAGAAAACTGTAGTAGTTATATCACATAGATTAGCTAACATAAAAAATGCGGATAAGATATATGTGTTAAATAAAGGGTATATAGCTGAAAGTGGAAATCATGAGGAATTAATGAACAATAATTCAGTATATGCGAATCTATATACTAATCAAGAAAACTTAGAAAATATATATAAAGAAGATATAGTTAGGGAGGTGGCTATAAGTGAATAATGAAAGAAAAAGATTGTCAGGTAGTAAAATAATGCTTAGACTTATAAAAATACTAAAGCCACTAGTACCTGTAATGATGATAACAATAAGTTTTGGTGTATTAGGATTTTTAGCGGCTATAGCAATAACTACATTTGGAGCAGTTGCTATGGGAGATATTATAGGTCTTGATATGGGTTATACTTTTAAAAATGCAGTAAAAGTAATAATAGTATGTGCAGTACTTAGAGGTATATTAAGGTATATAGAACAATACTCAGGTCATTATATAGCATTTAAAATACTTGCTATACTAAGAGACAAGGTATATAAAGCTTTAAGAAAGTTAGCACCAGCTAAGCTTGAAAGTAAAGAAAAAGGAAATTTAATATCAGTTATAACTAGTGATATAGAATTACTTGAAGTATTTTATGCTCATACAATAGCACCAATAGTTATAGCTATAATTACATCATCAATAATAGCATTATTTTTATATAATATAAATCCATACTTTGGGATTATAGGATTAGTTTTTTATGTAATAGTAGGATACATAATACCAGTTTTATCTTCTAAATTAGGAAGTGAAGCAGGACTTGATTATAGAAATGAATTTGGGCAAGCTAATAGTTTTTTACTTGATTCATTAAGAGGTATAAAAGAAATATTATTATTTGGTCAAGGCGATAATAGACTAAACTCAATAAATAAAAATAGTGATAAATTAAATGAAAAAATGAAAGTTATAAAAAGTCATGAAGGTTTAATAAGAGCTTTAACTGATATAACTATAATGATAGCAATACTTATAACTCTTTACGTAGGTGTTGAATTATTTAAAGCTGATACTATAAATTTAGGTCAAGTAATAGTTGCTTTAGTTTTACTTTCTAGTTCTTTTGGACCAACTGTAGCGTTAAGTAACCTATCAAATAACTTAATGCATACATTTGCTTGTGCACAAAGATTATTCGATATATTAGATGAAGTGCCTGCTGTTGAAGAAGTATCTGGAAATTGTGATTTAGAAATGAATAATACTAATATAAATGATTTAGAATTTAAGTATGCAGATAGAGATGAAGTATTACTTAAAGATGTCAATCTTAACATTAAAAAAGGGGATAAGGTTGCAATAATAGGAGAAAGTGGTTGCGGAAAGAGTACACTTTTAAAACTTATGATGAGATTCTGGGATGTAGAGAATGGAAGTATTGAAATAGACAATAAGAATATAAAAACTATTCCAACTAAAGCATTAAGAAAATCTCAATCATTAGTAAGTCAAGAAACATTCTTATTCAATGATACTATTATAAATAACTTAAAAATAGGTAAAAAAGATGCAACTATTGAAGAGGTAATAAGTGCTTGTAAAAAAGCCTCAGTACATGAGTTTATAGAAACTTTACCTAATGGATATGAAACTAATGTTGGAGAAATAGGTTCTAATCTTTCATCAGGTGAAAAGCAAAGATTAGGTATAGCAAGGGCATTTTTACATAATCCACAAGTTTTAATACTTGATGAGCCTACAAGTAATTTAGATACACTTAATGAGGCACAAATATTAAAAAGTATAAAAGAAGAATCAGATGATAAAACAATAATAATGGTATCACATAGAAAATCTAGCACATCAATATGCGATAAGAAGGTTTATGTAAAAAATAATACACTTAAATTTAACTAATATAAAAGGGCTATTTTAGCCCTTTTATATTAGAGATAATTAGGGAGAAAGAGTATGACTAGAATAGAAAAAGAGAAAAATATTATTAATCTTATGATAAATATATATTGCAATAAAAAGCATAGGCATAAAAACGGATACTTATGTAATGAATGTAGTGAACTTTTAGAATATGCTAATAAAAGGTTGGATTTTTGTAAATTTGGAGAAGAAAAGAAGTTTTGTAGTAAATGTCCTATACATTGTTATAAAAAGGATATGAGAGTTAAGATTAAAGAAGTCATGAAGTTTTCAGGTCCGAGGTTATTATTTCATGAGCCAATAGAAGTTATAAAACATATTTTTGAAAAATAATATAAATTAATGATACACTTAGAAAATTATCGTAAGTTTACATCCTTGATTATTTTTAAGTTTAGTTTAAGGTAGAGTTGTTATTATATCCTAAGAAAAAGAATACAAATAAAAATTCAAATTAAATAGATATAATTTTCGGAGGATAAATCATGAACAAAAAACTATTAACAATGTTATGTGCACTTTCCTTAACAGTAAGTGTAACAGGATGCTCAGCAAAAACTAATACAAAAACATCTACAAATACAAACAAAACTACAGTAACAAACCAAGCAATAGATTCAACAAAAAGCGAAGAATTAAAAGAAGTAGATACCTATATAGAACTTGGAGATAGCATAAGCATAAACGGAGAAGGTGCTAAGGTAGAAAATAATGTAGTAACAATAACTTCAGCAGGTACTTATAGCATAAGCGGAGAATTAAAGGACGGGCAGATAGTAGTAAGTGCAAGTGAAGAAGATAAAGTTCAAATACAATTAAACAATGCAAATATAACAAGCTCAAATAGTGCACCTATATATGTAAAAAGTGCTAAAAAAGTAGTAATAGGGCTAATTGAGGGAACTAAAAATACTATAACAGATGGAGAAAATTATGTATTTGAAGATGCTACAACAGATGAACCAAATGCGGCAATTTTTAGTAAAGATGACCTTACTATAATAGGAACAGGTTCATTAGTAGTAAATGCAAACTACAACAATGGTATCACTAGTAAAGATGACTTAAAAATAGAAGGCGGACAAATAACAGTAAATGCAGTATCAGATGGACTAAGAGGTAAAGACTCTATTACAATTTTAGATGGTAAAATAACTATAGATGCAAAGGAAGATGGTATGAAATCTAGTAATACTGAAGATGCAGAAAAAGGATATATACATATTCAAGGTGGGACTTTAAATATCACAGCAGGACAAGATGGAATACAAGCTGAAACTAATGCAGTAATATCTAATGGAGAAATAAATATAGTATCAAGTGAAGGAAGTAAAAATAGCAGTAGTAAAAATGAAAACTGGGGTAACTGGGGAGGTAAGCAACCACCAGGAACACAACTACCAGACAAGAATAATACAACCACTACAGAAGAAACAGATTCTATTAGTGCAAAAGGAATAAAAGCAACTTCAAATATTACAATATCTGGAGGTAATATAAATATAGATTCATCTGATAATTCTATTCATTCAAATGACACCATAGTAATTAAGGGAGGTAATATCAAAGCATCTTCTGGAGACGATGGTGTACATGCAGATTCTAAAATAGAAATAAATGGTGGAGATATAGATATTACAAAATCATATGAAGGTATAGAAAGTCAGTCTATAACAATAAATGATGGAAATATAAATGTAGTAGCAAGTGATGATGGAATAAATGCCGGTGGGGGAAATGATGCTTCTTCAACTGGTGGTAGACCAGGAGAAAATAATTTTGATTCATCTAGCAAATGTGAAATAGTTATAAATGGCGGATATATAGTAGTAGATGCTAGAGGAGATGGTATAGATGCAAATGGATCAATAACGATAAAAGGTGGTACAACAATAGTAAATGGTCCCGAAAATAACGGAAATGGTTCTTTAGATTATGATGGAAGTTGTGATATAAGTGGAGGAATATTAATAGCAGCAGGTAGTGCAGGTATGGCACAATCACCTAGCTCTACTTCATCTCAAAATTCAGTGAACGTAGCTTTATCATCACAACAAGCTAATACAATAATTCATATAGAAGATGAAAAAGGAAATGAAGTAATTACCTTTGCACCATCAAAACAATATCAGTCAGTAATAGTATCATCACCTGAATTAAAAACAGGTTCAACATATACCGTATCTTATGGAGGAACTTCAACTGGAGAATCTAAAGATGGATTATACACTGGTGGTAAATACTCAGGAGGAACAAAATCTACGAGCTTTACAGTATCAGAAAGTGTAACTAACCTAGGTTCAGCAGGAGGTTCTATGGGAGGTCCTGGTGGGGGTCATATGGGAGGTGGAAAAGGTGGCATTAGACCAGATAGAAATGGTAGTATGCAACAACCACCAACACAAAATAGCATGGAAAACAATATTCAAACACAATAACAAATACTAAAAAAGAGGAGCAGTAGCTCCTCTTTTTTAAGTGTTTGTTATTTTATTGAAGAGGAAGCTCTACTATAAAAGTAGTATCTTTTCCTACGTTACTTTTAGCATATATCTTACCTTTATGTTGAGCTACTATAGACTTAGCAATAGATAATCCTAATCCATAACCTCCAGTTTCTCTTACCCTGGAAGTATCAATTCTGTAGAATCTTTCAAAAATTTTCTCTAGATACTCAGGTTCAATACCTTCACCAGTATTTTTAACTATTAGCTTAACTTTATTTTTATCTTTAAATAAATCAACAGTAATTTTACCACTCTTATTACTATGCTTTATAGCATTGTCCATTAATATATTAAATAATTTTTTGATACCCTCAGTATCTCCATTAATAAAGATATCATTTGAGATATTTTCTTCTAATTCAATACCATTTTCATAGATAATAGCATCAAATCCAAGCATTATACTTTGGACTATCTTACTAATATTAATAGATTGGAGTTCAATTTTATTTTCTTCAACATCTAGCTTAGCAAGAGATAACATCTCATTAACTAACTCAGACATTCTGTCACATTGAGAGTTAATGTAGTTAATCCATTTAGACTGATTTTTTACAGCATCATTTGGATTACTTAGTACTAATGAAGTATTGGTCTTTATAATGGTAAGAGGGGTTTTTAACTCATGAGAAGCATCAGCAATAAACTGTTTTTGCTTTTCAAAAGTTTCTTTTATAGGTTTTAGAGCCTTGTTAGTTAAATAAAAACTAATAAATAATAAAGCTATTAAACTTATACAGCCAACTAATAAGAAACTCTTTAAAAGCTGAGTTACTGTATTTTGCAGATAAGTTCTATTTAGTAAAACAATTTTACTGCCCATAGGAGTATCTTCTTTTGTATAAGAATATTTAGTATCACCTATTTCTATTTTGCCAGATCTACTTTTATTGTTTAGTATTTGTACTACAGATTCCTTTAGATTATTGTTATCAATTTTAGTATTAAAACGAGTAAAAGTATTTAATACATTTTTATTTCTGTCATACTCTGCAATTATATAGTCATAATAAGGTTTAGGTTTATGACCACCCCTTAATAAAACTTCCATTTCACCATTCATTTCATTAACTATATTAGTATAAGTTATGGCAAAAATAGTTCCAAAAATAGCTACAAAAACTGTAGTAAGCAATGTCATATTAATAAGTACAAATTTTTTCTTTAGCTTATCAAACATTTTGCTCCTCCAGTTTGTATCCAACTCTTCTTAAGGTAGTAATTTGAACATTTGATTGAACATAAGCTAATTTTTTTCTAAGGAAGGAAATATATACTTCAATATTATTGTGCTCTACATCAGAATCAAAGCCCCATAGTTTAGTGATTAAATCATCCTTAGTTACTATAGATTTAGGTCTTTCCATAAAGTATTTTAGTATATCAAACTCCTTAGAAGTTAGAGCAAGAGAAGTACCATTGACTTCCATATTATAAGTAGAAATATTTAATTTAATATCTCCAAATTCCAATATATTATTATTTACCATAGGACCTTTTCTTCTAGTTATAGCTCTTAGTCTAGCCAATAGTTCTTCAGGAGAAAAAGGCTTAGGTAAATAGTCATCAGCACCATAATCAAGTCCTAAAATTCTATCTTCAACACTACCTTTAGCAGTAAGGAGTATAATAGGAGTTGAAATTCCTTCTTTTCTTAAGTCTTTTAATACATCTAGACCATTCATTTTAGGCAACATTATATCTAAAATAATAACATCATAAACATCTGTTAAACCATAATCAAGTCCATCCTCACCATCAAATACGGCATCAACAGAGTAATTATTTTTCATTAAAATCTGAGTTAAAGCTTCGGAAAGTTGTTTTTCATCTTCTACTAATAATAATTTCATAAAAATATACCTCTTTATATATTGTCTAATAATATATTACCAAATAATTACACATTTATTATCTAAATTTAAAATTATAAAATAAATCCCCTTAAAATTACTTTAAGGGGTTAATATTAACTGTAAGTATTATTTTCAAATCCAGCTAACGTTAATACTATATTTAAATTTCCATTTCTACATCTTAATTCATCAATGAATTTCTTTTGATTTACATCAGGCTTTAATTGAACTTTGTAATTTAATTCAAATAATGAACCGAAATCTCTAGTCCTGATTCTTTCTATATAAAATGAGTCAGTGTATTTGTTTAATATATCTTCAAAAGCATCTTCATAGTTTAAATCTTCAGGAATAGTAATTTTAAGTTGCATATTTTTATTTTTAGGTACAGAAAACTTAGTAAATTCAAGGATTGCCATAACTGCACATAATATAGTAGTAAATATTACAGCATATCCAATATATCCCATACCACAAGTAAGCCCAACAGCCAAAGTAAAGAATACATAAGCTATATCCTTAGGATCTCCAGGAGCACTTCTAAAACGAATTATTGAAAATGCACCAGCTAAACTAAATGCTCTAGCTATGTTGTTTCCTACTAATAAAATTATTATAGCTATAACCACAGGTAGCATAATAAGAGTAGTAGTAAAACTTGAGCTATAAGTGGTTTTGTTTGTCCTCATATATATAACGCTAATTAAAAGCCCTAAAATAATTGATGATATTATTACAATAAATGCATTTATCAGAGTAAATGACTCCCCACTTGTTGATGAAATTATTGTTTCTAACATACTTTTTTTCTCCCTTTTATATCTATATTTGAATTGTTTAAACAGTAATTCATAAATTCACTACCGTACTTTGAAAAATGAGTGTTGTAAATTTCTAGTTCACTAAGTATTCTAGTAAACCATAAAGGCATAGAGCCTAAAATTTTTACTTCCATTAAATACTTACCTTCACCTAAAATATCTTGTCCAAAACTTCCAGACTCTAAAGCTAAGTTATCTCGCCTAGTAATAATTTGAGAATCAAAGGTTAATCTAAAATCTCTATCATCGTTAGCAAAAAATGCCTTTCTAGAGTAGCTAATATATACTTTTGGATAGACTTTATTTTTTTTTAGATAATACTGTATCTCATTAATAACTTGTTTATTGATATAATCATTAGAAGTAGGTGCTATACCTTGGTTTACAAATTTATAGGCTTCATCTAAAGTAAGAACAACTCTTCTTTTATTAACAATACCGTTGATTTTCTTTTTAAGTTCTAAAAAGACACTATCATCTATACTATTAGGTACAGTATAACTTCTAAGTCTTAGCTTTTCCTTATAATAAGGTTTAGCAATAGAATGTCTAATAACATCGTTGTTATCTGTATCGTAATATATATTGTAGATAGAGTAGTTCTTACCAGACTTACAATGTTCATCTGGATTCATATACTCTAGTAATCTTGGTATTAATGCATCATACTGTTTTTGAGTTAAAATAAACTTCTTTTCATAACGTTTAAATGACTTAATCGCCATCAAAATACCTCCTAAAAAATATTTCTATATCTCTGTGATTTTATTGTATAAATTTAACCTTAAATGAATCTTAAAATAAAATTTGCTTTGTTTAAGTAACCCTATTGAAATCCATGAAAAATATATTGATATTACTACTAATGTGTTTTTATATTTTAAAATGATATAATTAATATGCTAATTAGCTAATAAAGAAAAAATATAAAAAGGAAGTACAAGAAATTATATTTAATGATAAGTGGAAGGCAGTAAAACATTTATTTTTAAGCGAAATAAATAATAAGTATAGCTCATCTTCAATAAATAATTTATTTTTATATTGTTATGAGATGATTATGTGTGAAAAGAAATTTGCATCAGTAGAATATATAAATGAGCATTATATGAATGATATAGATTTAAAAAATTTAGCTCAAATTGAACATTATAATATGAATTATTATACTGAATGGTTTAAAAATAATATGGGTGTATCTCCAATTGAATGTCTCCAAAAGTTAAGAATTGATAAGAAAATATTAGACCAAAATAATTCAAGAAATATTCTAAATAAGTGCTAAAAAGTATCTGTATATGAGATAAGAATATTTTTACTGCATAGTATAATAATTTATAAATCAATAAATATCAATAATTTATTACCATTGAGAAAGGAATTGATATACTATGATAGATATTAAAGTTTCAGAAAAGCTAAAAGAAGTATGTCCAGATATTACATTAGGATGTATACAAGCAAGTGTAAAAGTGGAAAGTAGTAGTGAAAGCATATTAAAAGAAATAGATAAATATTGTGAAGATCTAATTAAAAAAATTTCTTTAGAAGATATAGCAAGTTTACCGAGAATAAAGGATGCTAGAGAAGTATATAAAAAATTAGGCAAATCACCTAGTAAATACAGAGTATCTTCAGAATCTTTAATGAGAAGAATTTTACAGAAAAAAGGACTTTATAAAATAAATAACATTGTAGAAATTAATAATTTAATATCTTTAAAATCTGGTTTTTCGGTAGGGAGTTATAATATAAACAATACACAACCTCCAATATGTTTGACTATAGGGAAAGAAGGACAAAAATATAAAGGTATTGGTAAAGATCTTATAAATATTGAAAATCTGCCAGTATTATCGGATGAGATATCTACTTTTGGTAGTCCTACAAGTGATTCAGAAAGAGCAATGATAACTAATGATGTGAGTGAGATAATTATGTGTATTTATTCTTTTAGTGGAAAGCAAGAAATAGAAGAGTATTTAAAATACGCAAAAGAATTATTAGAAAAGTATGCAAGTGCAAAAAACATTTCGATTAAAGTAATTAGCTAATGAATTAAGGTGTTGGTAGAAATACTAACATCTTTTTTAGTATAAAATTAAAAGGGGGAAGTTAAGTTGATTTTGTAAGATTATTTAAAATAATAAAAAGAGTGTAGATAAGCTTGTTTTTACACAAATCTATCTACACTCTCATACTTAGATATTTCTCTCTATATAAATTTACTTATCAGATTTATATTTACATACACCATTTATATAAGTTTCATGTACATTTAAATTATTATCTATAACTATAAAATCTGCATCCATACCTTGGTCTATACAACCACATACATCATTAATATTACAACTTAAAGCAGGTACATATGAAGCCATTTTTATTGCCTCTTCTAAAGTTGCTATATTCCAATCAATTACATTTTTAATAGCATTATTCATTGTTAATACGCTTCCAGCCAAACTTCCGCTACTTAATCTTGCAACTCCATTTTTTACATTAACATCGAACTTCCCAAGAATATACTCACCACCAGGCATAGCACCAGCTCTCATACAATCTGTAATCAAGGCAATATTATCTCTAGATTTAATATCCATCATTATTTTAGCAGCAATAGGGCTTACATGATGTCCATCGCATATTAGCTCTGCATATGTATCTTTTAATGCCATAGCTGCTCCAACCATTCCAGGTTCTCTATGATTTAATGGGCTCATACCGTTATATGTGTGTACAAATATTTTAGCACCTGAATTAACTACTTTCTCGGCTTGTTCAAATGTAGATGAACTATGCCCAAGTGCTATTGATATATTGTTTTTAGTAGCATATTTAGTAAATTCTACTGCACCTTCACGTTCTGGGGCAATTGCTATTTTCTTTATTAAGTTTCCTGATTTCTCTTGCCATTTTTTTAGGATATTAATTTCAGGGTCCTTAAAATATTTTTCATTCTGGGCACCTTTATGTTTTTCAGTAAAAAATGGACCTTCTAAGAAAATTCCTTGTATTTTTGCGCCCTCAACTTTTTTGTAATTATTACTTATATTTTCTATAGATTCACTTAGTGTTTCTATAGAATCAGTCAAAGTTGTTGGTAGAAAAGAAGTTACTCCATATTTTAGTAATCCTTTTGAAATTGTATTAATAGCCTCAAATGTGTTATCCATAACATCTGCATTTAAAAGACCATGTATGTGAGTATCGACTAAACCTGGAGCAATATACTTACCTGAGTAATCTATGATATTGTCATTAACATCTGGTTTTTCTTTTTGAAATTTGCCAAATTTACCATCAATTATACTAAGGTATCCTTTTTCCTCTATACCATATTTCATAAAAAACTTATCTGCATAAATAAAATTTTTCAAAGTTGATCCCCCTAATCATATTATATTTGGTATGTTTCTTATCTCAAATGTCTTATTTTATATACAAATTTATCACTTCTAGCAACGCTTAGAGTAAATTCAATAACTATATTATTATCATTATATGTAGTACGAAGTAACTTTAAGCATGCTGAATCTATTGGTACTTCCAATAGCTCCGCCTCTTTATCAGATACTATACCTGCAGAAAATTCCTCATCAGCCACCTTGATAATTTCGCCATAGTCTTCTCTAAATATTTCATATAAAGGTTTTTGTATAACTTTTTCTTGTGTTAATCCCGCAAACTCTCTCATAGGAAGATATGTTCTTTCAAGCATCATAGGAATATTATCTGCAAGTCTTAGACGCATTATTTTTATTATTTTTTCGCCAGGGTTTATACCTAACTTTTCAGCAAAATATTTTGTACTTTCTACTATCTCAAAGGATAATACTTTTGTACTTGGATTTTTTCCTTGAGCTTTCATATGATCAGTAAAGCTATAACTATCCATTAAATTTTGTGAATTTTGATTAAGTGCAGCTACGAAAGTTCCTTTTCCATGTCTTTTGTATATATACCCCATATGTTCTAAGTCAGCCATGGCCAATCTAACTGTGGTCCTACTTACTCCGTATTCATCACAAATTTTTCTTTCTGATAGCATCCTATCATTAGGCTCCATCTCATTTTCGATTTTATTTCTTAGTATTTCAACTAATTGATCATATATTGGTCTTTTATCATTTCTGTTTATCATAAAAATTTTAATCCTCTCTAAGTGGTTATTACCACATTTTAATTATAAAATGAGCAACTATTTCTGTCAATGAATAAAGTATAGAGATAACTGAGCAAGGAAAATTATTAATTTATGCTAAAACTACATAGTATTGACAAAAATAATAAAATAATTTATATTCAAAGTGGTAGTAACCACATTGAAGGTTATAGATTAGGGGTTTGTATATTAATAAAAGGAGAAGTAATTATGATTACGACAATAACATTCAATCCATCTATAGATAGAATGTATCGAGTAAATAGTATAAATATAGGTGAAGTTCAAAGAGTAATAAGTACAAATGCAACTGCTGGAGGAAAGGGTCTAAACGTAACGAAAGTATGCAAAATTTTAGGAGAAAATCCGCTAGCTATGGGATTTATAGGGGGATTTAATGGAGCATTTATAAAAGATGAACTTAGAAAATTAGGTATAAAAAACAAATTTACAGAAATAAAGCAAGAGACTAGAAATTGTTTAAATATAATTGAAGATAATAAGGTAAGTACAGAGTTCTTAGAAAAAGGCCCAATAATAGGAAATAGTGATTTAGAAAAGTTTGAAAATGATATAAAAGAAGTAATAAAAGATACTAAAATACTAATAGCTTCAGGTAGCTACTGTCAAAATATGCCATTAGATTATTATGAAAAGATAGGTCATATATGCAGAGAAAATAATATAAAATTTATATTAGATACATCAGGAGAACCATTAAAAATAGCACTAAAATCAAAGCCATATTTAATAAAACCTAACACAGATGAAATAAAACAGATATTAAGAACCAATGTAGAATCAAGAGATGAGGTTATATCTGCGGGGAAAAAACTTCTTGAAATGGGAGCACAAAATGTGTGTATATCTCTAGGAAAAGAAGGAATGATTTACTTAAATGAATATGGAGTATATGAAGCAAAAGTACCAAAGATAGAAGCTGTGAATACTGTAGGTAGTGGAGATAGTACAATAGCTGGATTTAGTGTAGGTATTTTGAGAGGATATGAAGTAGAAGACTTGCTTAAATTTTCTAATGCTTGTGGTATAAGCAATGCTCTTAACATAGAAACTGGATTTGTAACTTTAGAAGAAGTTGAAAAATATCAAGGCTTAGTTAAAGTAACAAAATTAAGTTAGTAAAATCTGAGACAAATAGGTTCATAATAATTATTTTTAGCATATTTTTATAATTGTAAACTTAATTATAATTAAAGCATAAAATTTATAAGGAGAATAATATAAATATTTTCTTATTGACAAAAAATTCAAATTAATTTATATTTGGATTATTGGTAATTACCACTTGGGAGAGAATAAAATAGTTTAAGTATGATATATATTTTTTTTAAAAATAACTGGTTATAACCTTATTACCAGATTTAAATTTGAAAATATGAAAGGGGAAAGTAATATGTTTAAATTAGAAGAACAAAAGTTACAAGATTTAGGTGCAATAATAACAACAACAGAAATAAAGCAACAACCTGAGTTATGGTTAGAAGCTTATGAAATATATAAGGATAATAAAGAGCAATTAAATAAGTTTATAGAAAATATAGGTAATAAGCATGGACAATTTAGAGTTATATTTACAGGTGCTGGAACTTCAGCTTATGTAGGAAATTCAATACTTCCATATCTTAAAAATAAAAATGATATAAGAAAATGTATAATTGAAGCAATACCTACTACAGATATAGTTTCTAATCCATATGATTACTTAAAAAAGGATGTACCAACATTATTAGTTTCATTTGCAAGAAGTGGAAATAGCCCTGAAAGTTTAGCAGCTCTAAATTTAGGAAGACAAATTGTAGATAATTTTTATCATTTAGCTATAACTTGTGCTCCAGAAGGAAAACTTGCTCAAGTAACTAAAAATGATGAAAATAATTATTTATTATTAATGCCATCAAGATCAAATGATAAAGGTTTTGCTATGACAGGAAGTTTCTCATGCATGATGTTAACTGCAATGTTAATATTTGATAACTTAGAAGAAGATGTAGAGAAATCTTATATAGATGCAATAATAGAAATGGGTAAAAATGTATTAGATAGAAAAGATGAAATACACGAGTTAATAAATAAAGATTTTAATAGAGTAGTATACTTAGGATCTGGAGGTCTAGGAGGATTAACACAAGAAGCACAGTTAAAGTTATTAGAACTTACAGCGGGGAAAATAGCTACAGCATATGATTCTCCTATGGGATTTAGACATGGTCCAAAGTCGTTCATTGATGAAAATACACTTATATTTGTATTTGTATCCAATAATGTATACACAAGAAAATATGATTTAGATGTTTTAGAAGAAATAAATGCAGATAAAATTGCTAAACTTACTTGTGCAATATCAGTAGAAAATGAAAATAATTTCTCAGGTACAACATTTGGATTTGAAAGAGAATACGATAAATTACCAGATGCATACCTTGCATTCCCATATGTATTATTTGCACAAACTATATCACTATTTGCATCAGTAAAATGTAATAATAAACCAGATACACCATCGCCAACAGGGACAGTAAATAGAGTAGTAAAAGGTGTAATAATACACGAATATGAGAAGTAAGAAATTGAAAATTTATAAATATTTAGATTAAAATTAGGGGGTATAAATATGGCATTAGTAACGACAACTGAAATGTTTAAAAAAGCACAAGAGGGAAAATATGCAGTAGGGGCTTTTAATGTAGAGAATATGGAAATGGTAATGGCTGTTATAGAAGCTGCAGAGGAACTAAATTCTCCAGTCATACTACAAACTACTCCATCTACTGTAAAATATGCAGGTCTTGACTATTATTTAGCAAATGCAAAAGTTGCAGCAGAGAGAGCGAAAGTACCTGTAGCAATGCATCTAGATCATGGTTCAAGTTTTGATCTTGCAATGAGGGCTTTAAGAACAGGTTATACATCAATAATGATAGATGGTTCCCATCAAAGTTTTGAAGAAAATATATCATTATCAAAAGCAGTGGTAGAAGCTTGTAATCCATCTCTTATACCAGTAGAAGCTGAACTTGGAAAAGTTGGGGGAAAAGAAGATGATCTAGATGGTGGAGAAGGAAGTGCTCATACAGATCCACAAGAAGCAAAGGAATTTGTTGAAAGAACAGGAGTGTCTTCATTAGCTATAGCCATAGGTACAGCACATGGTTTATACAAAGGAGAACCTAAAATAGATTTAGATAGATTATCAGAAATTAAAAAATTAGTTTCAGTACCATTAGTATTACATGGAGGATCAGGAATACCTGATGAAACTATAAAAGAAACTATAAGAAGAGGTATTGTTAAAGTTAACTATGCAACTGAATTAAGAATTGCATATAGTAACGGTGTAAAAAAAGTTTTAAGTGAAGATCCTGAAGTTATAGATCCAAAGAAATATGGAAAAGCTGGACTTCAATCAGTAAAATCATTTGTAAAAGAAAAAATGGTTGTATGTGGGTCTATAAATAAAGCATAAAAATAAAAATATCCTAGATTTATTTTAGATAAATCTAGGATATTTTTATTTTTGAAAAAGGTATGTCATTTATTTAAATAATGGTATAGTTTTTTCATATAATTGTTGAAAAATATCGGCTTTTATTGGAAAAAGATTGAAGATATAATTAAAATATAATAAAAAACAAACTATAGGTTTTATTGTTGTATCAAACATATATTTTATTATGATATATTAAGATACATAAATTTCGCTATAAATATAGAAAAGATCGACTTTTTAAAGAAAGTGTTTTCAATTCATAACATTATTTAAAAGTATAAAAATAACTGAGGGAGGTGGGTATATGAGAGAGCGTGTTATTCTTGAATGCTTAAGAAACAGTGGTGACTATCTAAGTCTAGATTATTTTGCAGATAAGCTAGGGGTATCTACTAGAACTATTAGAAATGAAATTAAGAATATAGAAAGTGTAGAAGAACGCAATGGTTTTAAATTAGAATACAAGACTAGACTAGGATATATTTTAAATCTTAAAGACCAAGAAAAGTTCGAGAATTACCTAAAAAACTTACCCTCATATTCAATTGAAAATCCAGAACAACGGATAGAATCTATAATAGTAGAACTATTAGTAAATGAAGGTTACAAAACTATAGATCAGCTAAGCAAAAAATTCTTAGTAAGTTCATCTCAAATTAAAAATGATTTAAAAAAAGTAGATAAAAAGCTAAGAGATACAGAATTGAAGTTAGAGCGTAAGGCTCATTATGGAATTAAGATAGAAGGTACTGTTAAATCAATTCAAAAAATATTAGTAGAAAATTATTTTAAAGAAAATAGAAATATAACGGAATATAGAGATAAATTTATAGATGATTTCAAATTAGATGATATTAGAAGCACAATAAAAAATGTACTTAATAAGCATGATTTGGAAGCAAACCTAACGGAACTTGAAGAAATATTAGCTCAAATTGTTACTTTATATATAAGGGTCAATTTGAGAGTATTAGAAAATATTAATGAATTAAAGTTAGATACAGAAGATTTAATAATAAATGATTTACTAGATAAAATTTTTAAAGACAAAAAATATTATCTTACTTATGAGGAAAATGATTACTTAAAGCAACTTATAAAGCTAAGGACTAAAGATAAAAAAGCTACCATAATGAATGCTGACAAAAGTAAACTTCAAGATATAATATACGAATTTTTTAAAGGTGTAGATAAAAAATATAATACTAGTTTTTTAGAAGATAAAGAATTCTTTAATTTACTTTATTTACATATCGCGTCTTTAATAGAACGTGTAAAAAGGAATCATAACACAAAAAATCCTTTTTCGGTGAAGATAAGTCAGCAATATCCAACAGTTTTTAATTTAGCTATTCAACTTTCCAAAGTTATAGAAAGTGAATACAAGATAAAGATAAGTCAAGAGGAAATAGGTTTTATAGCCACTCATATAGCTGTACCATTTGAGAAAAGAGAAGAAGCTAGTTTTAATCAAAAATATAAAATAGCAGTAATATGTTCATCAGGAGGGGGAAGTGCATTTCTAATAAAATTAAGATTAAGAGAAATTTTTCCAAATGCTGAAATAAAAAACTTTTCTTTGTTAGATGAAGAAGAAGTAGTATGTTTTGAGCCAGACTTGATTTTTTCAATAACAAATCCACAATTCAAAACAAATGCTCCAGTTATACTTATAAATGAAATTTTAGATGAATTAGATTATCTAAATATTAAAGAAAGTGTACGATTTGCAGACCAGATAGGGAGTTTGTCAAATCCTAAGAAATATATATTAAGTCTGTTTAATAAAAATCATTTTAGATGTATAAAAGAAAAAATTGATTATAAAGATATTCTTGATAATATGTCACAGTGTATAGTTGATGAAGGTGCTTGTTCTCCAAGTTATCCTCAAGATGTATGGGAAAGAGAAAGTTATTTAAGTACCATTTATACAAATGGGGTATCAATACCTCATCCAATTGAAATGACAGGTAATAAAAATATAATATCAGTAGCTTTGGTACACTCTGATATTATTCATGAAAATAGAAAACCAAAAATTATTTTTATGATTTCGCTAATAAAGGGAAATCTAGAGCTTCACAAACAAATATCTAAATACTTAACTAAGATTATGGCAGATAAAGATATAGTAGATATGCTAAATAGATCACAATCTTATGAAGAGTTTATGTATAAATTAAAAATCTACATAGGGGGTTAGATATGAATATAGATTTTTTTAAGAAATTATCAGAAGCAGATGGGATAGCCTCTAATGAAGGAGAAATTAGAGAAGTCTTATTAGAAGAGTTGAAAGATTATAGTGATGAAATAGTATGTGATGGATTAGGGAGTATAATTTTTTCTAAGATAAAAAATGAAAAAGCACCAAATGTAATGATCTGTGCTCATATGGATGAAGTAGGGTTTATGGTAAGAAGTATAGATAAGCTTGGTATGATTCATTTAATAACAATAGGAGGAGTAAAACCTCTTGCACAATTCACACAAAAAGTTAGAATCACTACAAGCGAAGGGAAGAAAATCCCTGCTATCATAAATGGAACATATAATGATGGTAAAGTTGAGAAGGTGTATGCAGATGTTGGAGCATATACAGCAGAAGAAGTATACAATTTAGGTATTCAAGTTGGGGACATGGTAACATACACTACTGATTTTGAAGAATTTACTTTAGAAAATAGATTAGTAGGTAAGGCCTTTGATGATAGAATTGGATGCTTTGTAATGGGAGAGGTCTTAAAAAGACTAGAGAAAAAAGATATAAATTGTAATGTTCATTTTGCAGCTACGAGTAGTGAAGAAGTTGGTATAAGAGGTGCAAAAACAGCAACTCAGTTAATAAATCCTGATGTAGTATTTGTAATAGATGTAGCATGTGCTAAAAATGAATTTTTAAGAGATCATACAAATCAAAAACAAATAGATAAAGGCATAATGCTAATGCATAGAGATAGAACTTTAGTTCCAAATAGAAAAATGATAAATTACATAATAGAAATTGCTGATAAAAACAATATATCTCTTCAACATGATATGTTTGAGTCAGGTGGAACTGATGGTGGAGAGGCGCATCTTGTAAATGAAGGTAAGCCTTGTGCAGTAACTTGTGTCCCAGTTAGATATGGACATTGTGCATTTTCTATAGTAAGCAATAAAGACTTAGAATCTATTATAGAGTTATATACTCAGTTAGTTTTAAATTTTGATGAAGAAAGATACAAAAATATAAAGAATTTTATTTAAAAGGAGAATAAAAAAATGTCAACAGAAATGCAAATAATGGAGCTTATATCAACAGCAGGTGACAGTAAAGCAAAAGCTTTTGAAGCTTTAAAAAAGGTTAAGGAAAAGGATTTTGAGGGGGCAAGAGCATTAATAAATGAAGCTCGTAAAATAGATATTGAAGCTCACAGAATACAAACAGAATTAATCACTCAAGATTTAAATGAAGATGTTGAAAGTCCAGCAATGAGTCTTTTAATGGTTCATGCTCAAGACCACTATATGACTTCTCAATTAGCAAAAGATTTAATAGAAGCTTTAATAGAAGTTTTTGATAAGTAGTAGATAAACAAATTAATTATACAAATACTCCTTTAGAAAGATTAAACTTTCTAAAGGAAAATAAAAAATATAAACTTTAGGAGGAATTGTTATGAAAATATTATTATGCTGTGCAGGTGGATTCTCTACAAATATGTTAATGCAAAATATGAAGAAGGTAGTAAAAGAAAGTGCTAAACTTGATGAAAACGATTTCGAATTTACAGCGATACCAGCAGATTCAATAGAAAGTCAAGTTGATGAGTGGGATATAGTACTTATAGGACCTCAAATATCTCATAAGTTAGACTTCTTAAAAGGAATATTAGATCCAAAAAATAAACCTTATGCAGTAATAGATAAAGATGTTTATGGAAAAATGGATGGAGCTACAGTTATGAAGTTAGCTTTAGTAACTTATAAAAAACATCAATTAGCTCAAGGATAATAAAAATAGTATAGGGAAAAGGGGATTAAATATGTTTGCTAAGTTTGAAGCGTTTATGAATCGAGTATTTATGCCTTTAGCTCACAAGGTTGACAATCAACGTCACCTTGGGGCTATAAAAGCTGGTATGGTTGCTATGACGCCATTCACAATACTGGGGAGTATATTTGCAATACTTCCAGCACTTCCAAATATGCTTGGAAAAAGCAATCCAATAAGTCAATTTATATTAAAAAATGCAGCAGTATTAGATTTACCAGTAAGTCTTTCTATAGGATTAATAGGATTATATGCCTGTATGTGTATTGCCTTTAACTTAGGTAATTATTATAAATTATATATACCAGGTTGTGTTACACTTGCAACTTTCTCATTTTTATTCTTAGTAGCAACTTTTACACCAGATGGTGCATTAGAATTAGGAAACCTAGGTGCTAAAGGTCTATTTACAGGTATGATAGCAGGTCTTGGATCTGTAGAGTTATATAACTTCTGTAAGAAAAAGAATATTACAATAAGAATGCCAGAAGGGGTACCAGATTTTGTATCTAAATCTTTTGAATTAATACCAACTACTATTATAGTTTGTGGTACTTTCATAGCAGCTCGTTTTATTTCATTAGCTGTATTTGGAGAATTACCTCCACAAATACTTACTCAATTCCTATCTCCGTTAGTAGGAAGTATGGATAATCCATGGGCAGTTCTTGCACTTAACTTTGCTATATGTACTATATTCTTCTTTGGTATACACTCATCAGTATTTAAGCCTTTAACAGGACCTATAATGGTTACATTTATAGCTGAAAATATAGCAGCAATGCAAGCAGGAGAAGCAATACCTCACTTCTTTACAGGAGGGGTTTCAAGTGCATTCTTCGGATTTACAGGTTGTGGTATTAGTATAGGATGTGTAGTAGCTTGTATGTTATCTAAAAACCAAACTTATAAGAAGATAGGACGTGTATCATTATTCCCAGCATTATTTGGAATAAATGAACCAATATTATTTGGTGCTCCAATAATATTAAACCCAATAATGTTTATACCACATGTATTTGGTGGAGCTATAATAGGTACATTGCCAATGTTTCTTATGCACTGGGGATGGCTAGCAAAACCAGTATTTGACCCTCCATATGTAGGAGTATTCTTAGAAGGATTCTTAACTAATGGAGATTGGCGTTCTATAGTAGTTAATGCTTTACAATTAGTACTAGCAGTTGCGCTATATTGGCCATTCTTCAAGATAATGGAACGTCAACAAGAAGCTAAGGAACAAGAAGAAGCTAAAAATGCAGCTAAGAATATATTCTCTAAAGAAGACGAAGATTTATTAGGAGATTTAGAATTAGATTTCTAATATTTTATTATGGATAATAGAGTAAAAAAAATAATAGATTTAATTGAAGAAAGAGGCGTTGACGCTCTTTTAATTAAAGGAAAAAATAATAAAAGATATATAGGAGCATTAACCGGTAGCGGTGTTTATGTGCTTATCACAAAAGAACAAAAATATCAAATTCTAGATGGTAGATATACTGATGAAGCAGATAAGAAAACATCTGGATTTATAAAAAGGGTTGTATCTCAGGGATCTTATATAGAAAATATAATTGAATTGTTAGAAGAAATGAATATAAAAAATATAGCAATAGAAAGCCAAACTATGAGTATACAAGAGTATATTTTATTAGATAAGGCAGGTTTTAATATTAACTTAATAACTAACGAATTAGGTAAAGTAAGAGCTGTAAAATCTAAAGAGGAAATTGAGCTTATTAAAAAAGCTTGTGAGATTACAGATGAAGTATTTAGTGAGGTCATATCTGAAATAAAAGAAGGTATGACTGAACTAGAAGTTTCAGCCCTACTTCAATATCATGCACTTAAAAAGGGTGCAAGTGACATGTCATTTGAACCAATAGTAGTATCTGGTGAAAGGGGAGCAATGCCACACGGAAGACCTACAACTAAAAAATTAAAGAAAAATGAAGCTATAACAATAGATTTTGGTGTTGTTTACCAAGGATATCAATCTGATATGACTCGTACAATATCTATAGGTAAGCCACCTAAAATTATTCAAGAAATATATGATGTAGTTTTAAAAGCACAACTATCGGCAATAGAGTCAATTAAAGAAGGTATGAAAGCTAGTGATGTTGATAAAATTGCTAGACAAATTATAGAGAATCATGGATTTGGTGATTATTTTAACCATGGATTAGGTCATGGAATAGGTCTTGGTGATGGAGAAGTGCCAACACTAAACCCAAGAAGTGATGATATTCTAACAGAAGGTATGGTAATGTCCTGCGAGCCAGGTATTTATATTCCAGATGTAGGGGGAGTTAGAATAGAAGATGATATTGTCATAATCGATGGTAAAGGTATTTCACTTAATAAGACATCTAAGGACTTTATAATATTAGGAGAGTAAAGCTATGAAATATAATTTTGACAAAGTGTTAAATCGTAAAGAAGGTAATTGTAGAAAATGGAGCAATAGTGCAATTCAAGAAAAATTCGGATTAGATGAAGATGCAATTCCTATGGATTTAGCTGATATTGATTTTGAGTGTGCTCCAGCTATAAAAGAAGCTATTACAAAAAGAGCATCTGTGGGAGATTATAGTTATACCTTTATAGGAGATGACTTCTATGAAGCCGTGATAAATTGGAACAAAAGAAGATTTGATGTTCATATAGAAAAAGAGTGGATAAAATTAACTTTCGGAACAGTTTCAACTCTTCATTATATAGTTCAAGCGTATACTAAAGAAGGAGAAGGAGTATTAATAAATACACCTGCTTATGATCCTTTTGCAGAAGCTGTAGTAAATAACAATAGAAAGTTATATTGTAGCCCATTAAAGCTAGAAAATAATAGATATTATCTTGACTTTGAAGATATGGAAAATCAAATGAAGTCTGGTGATATAAAAGTATTTATATTCTGCAGTCCACAGAATCCATCAGGCCGTATATGGACAAAAGAAGAACTATATCAAGTGTCAGAATTATGCTTGAAGTATAATGTACTTTTAGTAAGTGATGAAATTCATAGAGACGTAGTATTTAAAGGTCATACATTTATATCTTTATGGAATGCTCATCCAGAAATTTATAAAAATAGTATAATATGTGTATCTCCTAACAAAGGATTTAACTTAGGTGGGCTAAAAACATCTTATGTAGTAATAAGAGATGCTAAGGTTAGAGAAACTTTATTGGAAAGACTAAAAAGTAACTCAATAACTTCTCCAAATGTATTTGCTATTCCAGCCATTGTTGCAGCATACAACGAAAGTGAAGAATGGTTAGATGAGATGAGAGATTATGTAGAAAGTAATTTCGAAATAGTTTATGACTTCTTTGAGAAATATATGCCAAAAGCAAAAGTTATGAAGTCTGACTCTTCTTTCTTAGCATGGATAGATGTAAGAGAAGTATTTAAGGATGAAGAAGAGTCTAAAGAATTCTTTAGAAGTGCAAATTTAACTATGGTAGTTGGAAGTTATTTTGTAAAAGATGGAGAAGGATTTATTCGTCTTAATATAGGATGCCCTAAAGAAACATTAAATGAAGCTCTAAATAGAATAAAAGAAACTTATATAAGTATGTATTGTCAAAAAGCTTAAATCAATTTTAAGGCATAAAAGGTAAGTCCCATATATATTGAATTTTAATCGATATATATGGGATTTATTTTTATTTAGGAGCTATGATGACAAGTCAAATTTTATTTGAGGAAAATGGGAATTAATCTTATCGAATATTTAAATATGAAAAAGATAGCAGGGGCAAAACCACTGTCAATGGATATAGACAAATCAATAAATAGTATTTCTTTATATTTAAGGTTTGAAAATTGTGGCTACCTTATAAGGGTATTTAAAAAGTTAGAGGGAATAACGCCAAAAGAATTTAGATATATATAACTAGTCTTATTGAAAAATAGGACTTTTTTTATGGGAAAAATAGCAAAGAACAAAAAATTACATTTTTTAAATAAAAATAGACTAAAATTTTACATAGAAAAACAAGATATTAAGATGTATTTGATAAGAAAAAAAGTTAAAATTATAACAAGGAAAACGAAAACATTAAATTGGGGTAGGATACAAAATTTAATCCCAAAATATTTTATGCTTTTTATAAATAAAAAATAATGTATACAAATTGGAGGAATATAAAATGGGCAGAATGTATGATTATTTAGTACCAAGTGTCAACTTTATGGGACCAGGATGTTTAAAAGTTATTGGCGAAAGGGCTAAAATGTTAGGCGGGAAAAAGGTTTTAATAGTTACAGATAAATTCTTAAGAAACCAAGAAAATGGAGCAGTTGAACAAACTATAAAATATTTAACAGAAGCAGGTCTTGAAGTTGTTATATACGATGGAACTGAACCAAATCCAAAAGATACAAATGTAGCTGATGGTTTAAAAGTTTTCAAAGATGAAAACTGTGATATGATAATTACAGTAGGTGGAGGTTCTTCTCATGACTGTGGTAAAGGTATAGGTATAGCTGCAACTCATGAAGGTGATTTATATGAATATGCAGGTATAGAAACTTTAACTAATGCACTACCACCAATATTAGCAGTAAACACAACAGCAGGAACTGGAAGTGAAGTTACTAGACACTGTGTTATAACTAATACAAAGACAAAAGTAAAATATGTTATAGTAAGTTGGAGAAACTTACCATTAGTATCTTTTAATGATCCAGAATTAATGGTTGGAAAACCAGCAGGACTTACTGCAGCTACAGGAATGGATGCTTTAACTCATGCAGTAGAAGCATATGTTTCTAAAGATGCTAACCCTGTAACAGATGCTTCTGCCATACAATCAATAAAATTAATATCTAATAACTTAAGACAAGCAGTTGCTATGGGTGAGAATTTAGAAGCTAGAACAAATATGGCTTATGCATCATTATTAGCTGGTATGGCATTTAATAATGCTAACTTAGGTTATGTTCATGCTATGGCTCACCAATTAGGTGGATTATATGATATGCCACATGGTGTTGCTAATGCAATGTTATTACCTCATGTTTGTAAGTATAATATAATATCTAATCCACAAAAATTCGCTGATATAGCTGAATTTATGGGAGAAAACATAGATGGTTTATCAGTTCATGAAGCAGCTGAAAAAGCAATAGATGCAATGTTTAGATTATCTAAAGATATAGGTATACCAACTTCACTAAAAGAAATGGGAATAAAAGAAGAAGATTTTGAATATATGGCTGAAATGGCTCTTAAAGATGGAAATGCATTTAGTAATCCTAGAAAAGGTAACAAACAAGATATAATAAATATATTTAAAGCAGCATATTAATAAAAACATCTCATACTATTTAAAATATCATATCAAAAAGGGAATGTTAATTAACAATATAAAAGTTGGGACAAGTATTTATTTACGATACTTGTTTCAACTTTTTTATTTTAAAAATTTCGTAAATACTTTATTAGAGCTTTTCAAGCATACTTACTATTATAAACTTATAAAACAAAATGAAATAAAAAGTACTGCACAATTAAACTAGAAAAAGAAAGTAATTTAATAAAATTAACAATATTAATAATGATTAATAAAAATGAATACTCAATACCTAAAAATATATTTAAAATATTAGAAACTTATATTTTGCTATAAAATGTGTATTTTAGCTAAAACTTACTAACCTGTTCATATAATATTAAAAATTAATAAATTGAAAGAATCAACCAAAATGATATAATTATCTTTAAAATGGAGGTAAAAAATATTATGAAGAAAATTATTATAGTAGAAGATGAAGAAAAAATTAGAATGGAGCTAAAAAACTTCTTATTAAAATATAAATATGACGTTGTATGCTTAACAAAATTTGAAAATATTATAGAAGATATTTTAAAGTTGAATGGACATCTAATTTTATTAGATATAAATTTACCTATATATGATGGGTATTATATTTGTAGAGAAATAAGAAAAAAATCTGATATACCTATAATTGTAGTAACGAGTAAAGATACAGAAATGGATGAGCTTATGAGTATGAATTTAGGAGCAGATGATTTTATAACAAAGCCGTATAATACTCAAATTTTATTAGCACGAATAAATTCTATTTTAAAAAGAACATATAAAGAATCTAATACAGATATACTTTTATATAAAGAGTTGGCATTGGATTTATCTAAAGATATTGCTATATTTGAAAATCAAGAAGTAGACTTAACTAAAAATGAATTTAGAATACTAAATTGTTTAATGAAAAATAAGGGAAAGATAGTATCAAGAGGAGATTTAATGGATTATTTATGGGACTTAGATTTATTTATAGATGATAATACTCTAACTGTTAATATAAATAGGCTTAGAAAGAAATTAAGTGAAATTGGATGTAGTGGATATATAGAAACTAAAAGGGGGAGAGGCTATATAATGCCGTAACTATGAATATAAAAGATTATTTAAAAGATAGAAACTTAGCTATATTATTAAATTTTATATTTTTTGCTTTTGTAATTTTTATACTAAAAGCATCTCAAGTTGAAAGAGTAACAATAATTTTTACAGCAATGCTTTGGATAGTTTTAAGTAGTATAGAAATTTTTTATGGATATTTTAAAAAGAAAAGTTACTACGATCAAGTAATAAATTCCTTAAATGAACTAGACAAAAAGTATTTACTACCAGTAGTTATAAAAAGACCATCTTTTTGCGAAGGAAAAATTTTATATGATGTACTTAGCATTACAGATAAATCTATGAATGAAGAAGTCAATAAATATAAATTTAATCAAGAAGAATACAGAGAGTACCTTGATTTGTGGGTTCATGAAATAAAAACTCCAATAGCAGCTAGTAAGTTAGTTATAGAAAATAATAAAAATGAACATACATTAAGTATTTTAGAAGAAATAGAAAAAGTAGAAGGTTTTATAGAACAAGCTCTTTATTATTCAAAATCTAATGAAATAGAAATAGATTACATAATAAAAGAAACAGATTTAAGAAAGTGTATAAATAACACTATTAAAAGAAATAAAAACTTAATTAGGGAAAAGAAGATCTGTATAGATATACAAGATTTTAGAGAGATAGTTTATTGTGATGCAAAATGGATGGAGTTTATACTAAATCAAATTATAGTAAATGCCATAAAATACATAGGAGATAAAATTATAAATAAAAAGTTAGAAAAAGAACTTCCAAAAATATCTATATACACAAAGCTTAAAGACAATAGCCTAGAATTGTATATAAAAGACAATGGAATTGGAATTGATAAGAAGGATTTAAAAAAAGTTTTTAACAAAGGCTTTACAGGTATTAATGGAAGAAAACTAAAAAAATCAACAGGAATGAGACTTTATATATCAAAACGATTAGCCCAAAAAATGTATTTAGGATTAGATATATACTCTGTTGTTAATAAAGAAACTACTGTAAAAATAACTTTTCCAAAAAGTAATATGATTCAAATATAAATAAACTTACATTTTCGTAAGATAGTCGTAAGGTTATCTTATTAATTAAATCCTCTAAAGACTATAAAATAAAGTTATAAATTAAAAAATATGGAGGAGATAAAATGAGTACAGTTCTTAAGGTTAAAAATATAGAAAAATATTATGGGAATAAGAAAAATCTAACAAAAGCTATTAACAATATTTCATTTGAAGTTGATAAGGGTGAGTTTATAGGGATTATGGGACCTAGTGGAAGTGGTAAAACTACACTTTTAAACTGTATAGCAACGATAGATAAAGTAACTACAGGAAACATACAAATTGAAGATAAAGATATAACAACTTTATCAAGAAAAAATATAGAAAAGTTTAGAAGAGAACACTTAGGATTTATATTTCAAGAGTTTAATCTACTAGATACTTTAACTGTATATGAAAATATATCCTTAGCATTATCTATACTAGGAGTAAAGGGATCAGAAATAGATAAAAGAGTAAAAAGTGTATCAAGTAGACTTGGAATATCAGAGATATTAAGTAAATTTCCATACGAAATATCAGGAGGGCAAAAGCAAAGAGTAGCTTGTGCAAGAGCTATAATAAATGAGCCGTCTTTGATTCTTGCAGATGAACCAACAGGGTCACTAGATTCAAAATCAGCAAGAGTTTTACTTGAAAATTTATCTGACCTAAATGAAAGTATGAATTCTACAATAATGATGGTAACTCATGATGCTTTTACAGCTAGTTATTGTAAAAGAATTTTATTTATAAAAGATGGAAAAATCTTTAATGAGTTAGTAAGAGGAAGTGATGATAGAAAAGAATTTTTCAAAAGAATTATAGAAGTTGTTACTCTTTTAGGAGGTGACAATAACAATGTTATTTAAGCTTTCCAAAAGAAATGTTCAAAGAAGTATGAAAGATTATAGTATTTACTTTTTTACACTTGTTCTAGGAGTTTGTATATTTTATATATTCAACTCAGTAGAAGCTCAAACAGCTATGATGGATATGACAGAAAATCAAAAAAAGCTAATGGAAGTTACAACTATGATAATTTCAATAGTATCAGTTTTTGTGTCTTTCATATTAGGTTTTTTAATAATATATGCAAATAACTTTATAATTAAAAAAAGAAATAGAGAATTTGGTATATATATGACACTAGGTATTAGTAGAAGTAAAATTGCTTTTATGCTATTTTATGAAACTATAATAGTTGGGGTTATGTCTTTAGCAGTAGGACTATTTGTAGGTGTATTTTTATCTCAAGGACTAGCTTCAGTTACTGCAAAATTATTTTCAGTGGATATGAAAAAATATCAATTTATATTTTCAAAGGAAGCTTGTATAAAAACAATAATATATTTTAGTATAATGTTTTTTATAACTATGATTCTAAATTTTGTAGTAGTTTCAAGATATAAACTTATAAATTTAATAAATAGTCAAAGAAAAAATGAAAAGTTAAAAGGCACAAATTTAATATTATCTGTAGCACTATTTATAATATCTATAGTTTGTTTAGGATTTGCATATAAATTAATTTTAGAAAATGCTCTTGTAGACATAACAGATAATAATTTTAAACTATCTATACTTTTAGGCGTTGTAGGAACAGTATTATTTTTTAGATCTTTGGCAGGATTTTTAATAAAATTAGTTCAAAATGATAAAAACTTATATCTAAAAAATCTTAACACTTTCACTTTAAGACAATTAAACAGTAAAATTAATACAAACTATATATCAATGAGTATTATATGTTTAATGTTATTTATATCAATTGGGATGTATTCTTCAGCAATAGGACTAAAAAATGCCATGGAAAAATCAGCAGAGTCTCAAACCCCATATGATGCAACTTTTATAGAAACGTACAATCCTCAAGAAAAAACAAACTATAACAATGAAAAATTAAGTGAAATACTTAAAAAGTTAGATTTAAATGTAAATGATTATTCAAAAGAATATTTAGATTATAATTTTTACAAATCTCCTATAAAGTTTATTAAAATGTTTGAAAATACTTCAGATGATTTTTTATCTAAGCAATTAAAAGTTACGATGGATCATAATATTCCTATTATAAAACTATCAGATTATAATAAGCTAAATAAAATGGCAGGTAAAAAACCAATAAATTTAAAAGATAAAGAAGTACTTTTTGTTACAAATTCATCTACTATGGAGAACCCAATAAAAGATTATATAAAAAATAATAAAAGTATAAAAATAGGAAATGATGAATTTAAAATAAATGAAAACTATCAAAATCAATCTTTAGAAAATGATTTAGCAAAAGATAATTTTATAACATTTGTAGTTGAAGACAAATATGCAGATAAATATGATATAAGTCAAAAGTGTTTAAGTTTTAATTATGTAGGAGATAAAAAAGATACAGAAAATAATCTAACTAAAAATCTTGAAAAAAGTAAAAATAAACAAATTCAATATCAAAAAGACAATGGTTCAATCTTAATATTTATAAGTAAACAAATGGTTTTAGAAATTAATATGTCTAATGCAGCTATGTTTTTATACATTGGTTTATATATAGGGATAATATTCTTAATATCTAGTGCAGCAGTACTTGCACTTAACCAATTATCAGGAGCAACAGAAAGTTTAGGAAGATATGAAATACTTAAAAAACTTGGAGTAAGCTCAAAAATGATAAACAAATCAATTTTTATACAAGTATTTATATATTTCTCACTTCCAATAGCCTTAGCCTTAGTTCATAGTTATTTTGGAATAAAGGTAGCAAATAACGTAATTAAAATATTTGGAGACTATGATACAGTAGGAACTAATGTGGTTGCAGTAGTGAGTATATGTGTAATTTATGCTATATACTTCTTTGGAACATGTAAAGGATATAGGAGAATTGTAAATAAGTAATTAAAGTATGTACTATTGAAAGAACATAGATAGTCAATATTACATATGATTCTTAATGATTGTATCAATCATTGAATAAAAATAACTCATCCTATAATTGAAAGCTTAAATTATAGGATGAGTTATTTTCTATATTTAAATTATAGCATATAAATAAATTTAATTATAGACTAGTTGGATAGACTGTATTTTTATATACTATTTTAAGTACAAATGATATACAGAAAATATAAACATCGGGGGTAAAATAATGAACTTATTTATGGCAAAGACAAATATTCATAAATTTGAAAAGGTAAAAGAGTTTATTGAAGAATTTAAAATAGGAGAGAATGACTTTATTTTTGCAAGTAAAGGTATATATGAACGAAATTTTAAAGAGTTAGACATAAAGGCAACGGTAGCTTATAAAGATACATATGGAAATGGTGAGCCTACAGATATAATGATGGATGCTCTATTAAAAGATTTTAATAAAGGTAACTACAAAAGAGTTATAGCCATTGGTGGTGGTTCAGTAATAGATATGGCTAAAATATTAGTTCTAAAAAATGGAAAGTGTACAGCAGATTTATTTGAGAAAAAGATAAAGTTAGAAAAAGTAAGAACATTGATAACAATTCCAACAACTTGTGGATCGGGGTCAGAGGTATCAAATGTTAGTATAACAGAAATAACTAAGTTAAACTCTAAACTTGGACTGGCAATTGATGAGTTATATCCAGATTATGCGGTACTTATTCCAGAGTTACTAGTAAATTTACCATATAAATTCTTTGCAACAAGTGCAATAGATGCGTTAATTCATTCTATAGAATCATTTCTTTCACCAAAGGCTAATGTTTATACAGAGATGTTTAGTAAGCAAGCTATGGAAATAATAATAAAAGGGTTTAAAAGAATTGTTAAAGAAGGGCAAGATGCAAGAGTTTCGATGCTAGATGATTTTCTTATTGCTAGTAATTTAGCTGGAATTGCTTTTGGTAATGCAGGAAATGGAGCAGTGCATGCTTTATCATCTCCTTTAAGTGGAACATATCATGTACCTCATGGTGAAGCTAATTATCAATTTTTCACATCTGTTTTTAAAGTCTATAATAAAAAAAATCCAAGTGGAAAGATAATGGATTTAAATATTATTTTAAGTGGATTACTAGAATGTGAAGTTTGTAATGTATATGATGAAATGGAAAAGTTACTAAGTAATATTATAGAAAAAAAATCTTTAAGAGAGTACGGTATGAAGGAATCTGACATATTACTATTTACTGAAAATGTTATAGCTAACCAACAAAGATTACTTAGTCAGAGTTATACTTCATTATCAAAAGAAAATATTAAATATATTTATAATGAGTTATTCTAAATGCCTAATGTTAAATTTTACATTTATTTTATATTTAATAAAGTAAGATGTATTTTTCAATCTGAAAACATAGATGAATATATTTATATTAGATTAATAAAAAATAGGTGCGTTAAAGTAATTAAAAAATTACTTAATGCACTTTTTTATAGTACAAAAATTATACAAAATATATATGTATTAAGTATTACTTAAAAGTTAATTATAACATTAAAATAAAATACGTAAGTAGGGGGAAAACATCCGATATGATAAGAATGTTAGAGAATAAAGATATAGATAGAATAATGGAAATATGGTTAGAAAGTACTATAAAAGCTCATGATTTTATAGAAAAAAAATATTGGGAAGATAATTATAATACAGTAAAACATGATTATATACCTGTATCAGATGTTTTTGTTTATGAAGACGGAGAAAATATAAAAGGATTTATAGCAATTATAAATAGTGAATTTATAGGTGCATTATTTGTTGATAATAATTACCAAGATCGTGGAATTGGTAGAAAGTTAATTGAACATATCATTAATTTATACGATAACTTAACTTTATCTGTTTATAAAGATAATACAAAATCTGTTGAATTTTATAAAAAGATGAATTTTGAAGTTGTTAGTGAAAGTATTGATGAGGGCACTATGTGTATTGAATATACTATGAAAAATAAAAGTAAAATTCATAGATAAATTAGTTGGTTGGATAAGTAATATAGCTACACTTGATAAATAGATACAGTTGTTAGATTTAGTCTGAAGATTTATATAGAAGAATAATTTAAAATTTAAAAAAATGAAATCGAAGTCATATAAAAAGTAGGGGAATTTAAATAGAAAATTAAATTTATAAATAAAAGGTATTATCAAAATCTTGATAATACCTTTTATTCACTACTTAAGTAGTGAAACACCTTTGTTATAGTATTCATCCATCATATCCTTAGGAACCATACTTCCTCCAGTTGCCCAAGCTATATGAGTTATATTTTCTATCTTATCTTCAAGATTATTAGCTTTTAAATATTTCTTACCTTCTTCAGAAGTAAGTATATTTATTATACCTGGGACACCAGCAAGAGCTGAAGGTTCTAAGAATATATTTTCACTATCAGCCATTTTAGTTAATAATCTATACATATTTTCATCAGTAACAGAGTAGCATCCACTCATTAGTTTTTCTAATGTTTTACCAACAAATCCAGAAGCTCTACCAACAGCTAATCCATCAGCAGCAGTTATATTATCTATTCCAAAGTCTTGAACAGAAACTTTATCATGCTCACCAGTCATGCATCCTATCAACATGCATGGAGAATGTGTTGGTTCAGCAAAGAAGAAGTGTACATTATCTTTGTATAAAAGCTTAAGTCCAAAGGCAACTCCACCAGGACCACCACCAACACCGCATGGTAAGTATACAAATAATGGATGATTATCATCTACTTTTACATTCATATCTTTTAATTGTTTATTTAATCTTTTAGCAGCAACAGAGTACCCTAAGAATAAGTTTTTAGAGTTTTCATCATCTACGAAGTAGCTATTAGCATCTGCTTCAGCTTGTTTTCTTCCTTCTTCAACAGCTTTGCTATAATCAGATTCATACTCTATAACTTCAACACCTCTGCTTCTTAATAAATCTTTTTTCCATTGTCTAGCATCTGCAGACATATGAACTGTAACTTTAAAACCAAGTTTAGCACTCATTATACCTATACTTAAGCCTAAGTTTCCAGTAGAGCCAACTACTACAGAATATTGAGAAAAGAATTTTCTAACTTCATCGCTATCTAATTTAGCATAGTTGTCTTCTAATGATATTATATTGTTTGCTAAAGCTAAATCTTCAGCATGTTTTAATACTTCATATATTCCACCTCTAGCTTTTATAGATCCTGATACTTTAAGGTGACTGTCACATTTTAATAATAGATTTCCAACAAGTTCTTTACCACAGATTTCTTCTAGCGTAGCTTTCATGTTATCTATTTTAGCTATTGGAGATTCTATTATTCCATTTTCTGATTGAGTTTCAGGAAATACCTTTGCTATGTATGGAGCAAATCTATTTAATCTTGCTTCTGCATCTAGTACATCAGCTTCAGAAAGCGAAACATTTTCCATACCCTTATCAAAATTAGTATGAAGTGGATTTATCCATATTGATTCTTTTAAATCTATTATTTCTTGTAATGAAGGATATTCATCAATCCAAGTTGATATTTCTTTGTTTAAAACTTTTGCATTAGACATAATAATAACCATCCTTATATTTTTATTTTTAATTCTTAAAGATAAATATTTATATAAATTTACCTAAGATAAATGAAGTTTATATTAAAACTATTTGTTAATTTAAATAAGTATTAATTAATTTTATTTCAAATAATTAAATAATACTTAACTAATACTAACATTTTTTATGATTGACGTCAATTGAATTTAATTATTATTATAAAAGTTAAATAAAATTTAATTAAATTGATAAGAATAAGTTATATTGATATAATATGTAATGATAATTTCAAATACACAAAAGAGGTAAATTAACATATGAATGAAGTAGATATATCAAGAAATATTACTGAATATAGAAAAAGTAAAAATTTAACCATAAAAGAATTAGCTAACTTAACAGGTGTAACACCTTCTTTACTTAGTCAAATAGAAAAGGGAACATCAAACCCGTCTATAAATACGCTAAAACAAATTTCTAAGGCTTTAGATATACCCCTATTTAATTTTTTTATAAATGATAATCCTACTGAAAATTTAGTAGTTAGAAAAGATAGTCGAAAAAAAATAATGTTTGCTGAGGATGATAGCTTTGCTTATGAATTATTGACTCCAAACTCGCGAGGAACCATAGAGTTTATGCTTATGAAGATACCTAAAAGAGAGTCATCTTCAAAAGAACTTTTTAGTCATAAGGGCGAAGAAGTGGCTTATGTTATGAAAGGCTGTGTAAGTTTACATTTGATGAATACAGTTATTGAGTTAAATTGTGGAGATAGTGTAAAAATACCACCACACTCAAATCATAAGTGGGAAAATAATTCTGATGAGGATTGTGAGGTTATATTTGCAGTAACACCACCATCATTCTAAAAAATAAAAAATTTAAAATAAATTAGAAGAATAGAAGGATTTGTATAAAAAAGTACCTAAAGCTAAAATAGTTTTAGGTACTTTTTTTATATATTGCCATAATTATTCTGTTTAAATTTATTAAAAAGGTATATTAATTATAATAAGAAATAATTATAATAGATAAAAATTTAAAATAAACATAGAGGGAAAGGTATGCTATGGAAGAAGCAAAACTTATAAAGATGATAAATAATAATCCATTTGTTATAAAAACTATAAACAATCCAACAGATGAGATTAAGTTATTAGCTATAAAGAAAAATGGGCTTGTATTAGAGTATATAGAAAATCCAACTATAGAGATGCAAGAATTAGCTATAGACAACAATGCTAGAGCAATTAAATATATAGATAAACCAACAGAAGATATGATGATAAAAGCTGTAAGCGATGGATGGACTATTTTAGAGTGCATTAAAAATCCAACTGATAAGGTAATTAAATTAGCTATAGATAAAGCTGGATGGGCTATTAAATATGTTGAAAATCCAAATGAGGAGCTACAATTATTAGCAGTAAGGAAAGATTATGATTCATTAAAATATATAAAAAATCCTTATGAAAGTGTTCAAGAAGAGGCTGTAAAAATAAATTATACTGCATTAAGATATATAGATTCACCTAGCTATAATGCACAGATTTTAGCTATTAAAAGCAATGAATCGGCTATTAGATTTATAAAAAACTTGGATAAAAGTAAAATGTTAGAATTTTTAAAGGTAAATATTTTAACTATTAAATATATTTCAAATAAGATATCTAAAGAAGAATTAGAAGAAGTGTTAAAAGAAATGCTATCAAAGGAAGATATTGAAGAAAAATATGTTAGAGATTTTTTAAACTGTAAAACTATAGATAAAAATAATGATAATATATCCATGGATAAGATAATATTCATTCATAAATACGGAAGTAAAAAAGCTAAAAAAATAGCTGTAGATGAAAAACTTAAGATGATATAGGAGAAATAAAAAATGAATTTTATAGAGACATTAAAAAGCGTTGACTTAGTTTTAGCTACTGGGGAAGTACCTCTAGTAGTTGGCGAAAGTGGAATAGGAAAAACTGCATTAGCAAAAAAGCTTGCTAAAGAAAATGAGTGGAGTTTAATTGTTATTGATGGAAACTTACTTAAAGAAGGTGAAATAGGAGGCTTACCAACTGTAGAATCTTATATAATAAGCAATTCTAATGGTCAGGAAGTAGTAAAGAAAACAACAGTATATGCAGTTCATAACAAGCTAAGGGAAATTGATGAAGAAATATCTAAAGGAAGAAATGTTCTTTTATTTATAGATGAAATAAATCGTTGTGAGCATACGGTACAACAAGAGCTTATGAACTTAATATTAAATAGAGAAATAAATGGATATAAGTTACATGATGATGTAAAAATTTTAGCAGCAATGAATCCATCAAGCAAGTATGGTTCAGATTTTGATTATCAAGTTGTAGATATGGATGCAGCTCAAGAAAATAGATTTGTATGGCTAAATATGGAGTCTGATTATAATCAATGGCTAAAATGGGCAATAGGTGAAGGTCTTGAACAAAAGGTTATAGAGTTTATTTCAACCTTCCCAGAATATTTACACAAAATAAATGAAGGAGATGTATCAGCAACTCCAAGAAGTTATGAAAGAGTTTCTAAAAGTTACAAAGTATATAAGGATCAAAAAGATTCAATACCAAAGGCTGTATTTTTAAATGTTATAAAAGGAAATGTAGGTAAAGTTATCGCAGAGGAATTTATAAACTTTATTGAATCAGATTATAGTCCACTTATATCTTATGAAGAGGTTTTTTGTGGAGAAACTTTAAGTGAATCTGTTATAGAAAAAGTAAAAAATGAAAGTCATACAAGACTTTATTTATCAGTAATGAATATTTTAAGGGATTTAGAATCAAATATTAAAAATGAAGATTATGAGGCAAGCTATTATATTAATAGATTTGTACAGTTTTTAAAAGTATACCCTATAGATTTAATGGTAGGAATTATGAAAGAGATTAAAAATAGCTATAAAAAAGTATATGAAAAAGCTATAGAAAATGAAGAATTTGTAGAAGCTTACTTCGAATCTTATAAATTAATAAGGGGATAGCCTATGGAAACTTACTTTGATAAACAAAAAAGAGATCTTTATTATAAAACAGAAAAAATTATAGATACGTATGCTATGTTAAAAGCAAATCACAAGGGTGAAAAATTTGAGATAGATATACCACAAGATTTCAAAAATGAATTTTTCAGTTTAGTAGATAAAGTTAATCTAAGCCTTATGGAAGACAAAGATAATTTCTATGGATATTTTTTATTTCAAACATCAAGAGAAATAAGATTTGATATAAGTAGTCCCACTGCTATAAATTTTAAAGGTGCTAAGTATGTCATATACTTTAATCCAATAATTTTTTTAGACCTTAATATGAGACAAATGGAAAGTACAATTAAACATGAAATTCTTCATGTAATATCTATGCATTTAGTAAGAGCAAGAGAATTAAAAGGAAAATACAGTACATTAGCTATTAATATGGCGATGGATATAGTGGTTAATAAATATTTAAATAATTTACCACCATATGCTGTTACTTTAGAAAATGTAAATGTAAAATATAATTTAAAACTTGAGCCTTATGAGCCTTTTGAATACTATGTAGAAAAAATTCAAACTGAATTAGATTTACAAGAAGTAGATAAAGATGGCGAAGAAGATGATACTCGTCAGTCTGATGATATAGAAACTGAATACAATCCAGAAAAAACTCATGATATTTGGGAAGATTCTAGTAATATAGATGAGGAAACTCTTAAAGAATTTACCCAAAAAGCTATTAATAATTCTCAAAAAGGTAAAATTCCAGAATACTTAGATGGTATGATATCATCACTTAAAAATAGTAAAGGTGAATTGCCTTGGAACTTATATCTTAATAGATTGATGGGAACAGTCGAAAGCAATAAAAAGAAGACTATAACAAGAAGAAATAGAAGACAGCCAAATAGATTAGATTTGAGGGGACAGTTGAGATCTCATAAAGCAGAGATAGCTGTCGCACTTGATATAAGTGGAAGTATTAGTGATGAAGAATTTAAACAAGCTATTAAGGAAGTACTTAATATAGTAAAAAATTATAACCATGAAATTACAATCATAGAATGTGATAATGAAATTAGACGTGTGTATAAAGTCAAATCTGTAAAAGATATAAAAGAAAGGCTTAAAAGAAGAGGATCAACTAAATTTAGCCCAGTTTTTGAATATGCTAATAATAAAAAAATTAATTTATTGGTATACTTTACTGATGGTAAAGGAGAAGACAGGCTACAAGTAATACCTAGAGGATATAAAATTTTATGGGTTATTTCAGGAAGAGGAGACAAACTTTCATTAAGAGAGCCTTATGGAGCAGTTAAAAAACTTAGCAAGGTTAAAATAAAAGATGATACATTAGATATGAGTGATGTTAGAAATGATGGATATTCAATGAATAACCAAGCTCCAATTTTATAAATTTATGTATTAAATTCTGGTTATTCTAATAACATAATAATAAAATTTCAATGAGAAATATAATTTCTAAAGGAGATAATAATATTATGAAAGAAGCAGAAAGATTATTAAATGAATAATTTGCGATTATTTTAAATATTTCTCCTGATGAAGTAACCTCATATATATTAAGTCAAATATCAAAATAAAGTACTTTATACTATACTTTATTTAAAAATATTAAAATTAAAAAATCTCAAAAAGTATCTTAATTTAAGATATTTTTGAGATTTTTACTTTAAAGTAATACAATTATATTAATAATTAAGCTAATTTATTAAAGTTTTTTACCTAAACAAGCCATATAAATTACAAACTCATTTTCTCCATCTAAATCTAACATATTATCAATTATATCCTGATCATATATTCCGATAGCACAAGTCCCGTAATTAAGAGATTCTGATGCTATGTAAAGATTCTGGCAAACATGTCCAATATCTATAAGTATTTTCTTATGAGCAGTTATACTAAATCTATGTTCACTTCTATATGGAATACAACTCCAAGCAAACACAACGGCACTTTTAGATACGAAACCTTGAACAAAAGGTTGGTTTGGAGTTGCTTTATCTATTTCATCATCTATATTGCTTAAAGTCTTTATAAATAAAAGTTTATGTTCTAAAGGTAAATATCTGTAAACTCCACTCTTTAAACCATCAACATTATTTATTATTAAATATGTTTCAAATGGGTGAGTGCAACCAGCAGAAGGTACAGTTCTTAAGGCACTAAATTTATCTTTTACAGTTTGGATTCCTTGAGTAGCCCATAGTAAATACGAAAGTTCAGATAAATTTATTTTTTCATCACTATATTTTCTTATACTTCTTCTATCATTTATACAATCTAGTACGTTAGGTTTAACTAAAATGTCTTTGCTTACAGGAGGTAACTCTATTAAATTAGAATTTGAATCATATTCTTTTTGGAAAGAAGGAGCGGGTATTCCTTTTTGTTTATCCGTTTTTATCTGTTTTAGTATTTCAAAATCAGCTTTGAAAAATTCTCTGTTTTGTGCAATTTTATCCATAGATGTCTCCTTATTAAAATGTATAAATTTTTACACTTATTATACCATATATATAAATATAAGTGGAAAAAGCCTAAATGGTAAAAATTTCATATCAGAAGCTTAATTACAGATAAAAATTAATAAATATTTTTGTGTAGTAATAATTAATATTTGCTTTAATAGAATATATTCAAAAATATATTAAAATTATTTTAAATTAAAAAAAACTATTTTAATTTATAAAAAATTATGTATAATTAATATAGATGACTAAAAATTACATATTAGCAAACCTAGAGAAATCTAGCGACGCAAAGCTAAAGGGGCTAAGGTAAAATTAGACTATGCCAGCCAGTTGCCAAAGAATTGATATTCTTTGTTTTTATAGAGTTATCTTATGATATAATTGTAAGATTGTTTTATAATGTTTACTTTAGATGGCAACTACCCTTTATAAAGGGTAGTTTTTTATTTAATAAAAACAACTATAGCTCTATAGCAAGACTATATTTTGAAATTTGGGGTAAAATATTTAGTTATTGTAAATTCATATAATATAAGAGGGAGAATATTATGAAGAAAAAGATAGCATCAATATTGGCCATATCTGTTATAGCAACAAACAGCACACCTGCTTTAAATGTTTTTGCTAACGAAGTAATAAAGGAAAAAGCATTAGCGATAGAGGAACAAGTTTCTAAAAGTATGACAGTTAGTGATTTTAAAATTAAGAACAATCCTAACTTCGCTAAGTATAATGAACTTTATAGAGTTGAGATACAGTCTATAACAAACAATGGAAGAAGTTACCCAGGAACTAAGATAGAAAATGCTATAGATGGAAAACTTAATACACATTGGGAAACATACACTAGAAATACAAATGAATTTAAAAATGAAGTAATTGTGGAGTTTAAAGATATAGCCGAGATAAATAGATTAGCTTATGCTACAAGACAAGACGGGGCTAAAGGTAAAGGATATCCTACTAGTGCAGAGATATATGTTTCAGAGAGTGAAATAGGTGAAGATTTTAAACTAGCAGGAAAAATAGAAGGAAGTAAAGTTACAGGTGGAATGGTTGAATTTAAATTTGATACTGTAAGAGCAAAGAGAGTTAAATTCAAATTCGTAGAAGCACATGACGAGTGGGCAAGTGCCGCAGAGTTTTGGTTCTATAAAGAGGATAGAATTCTAGATAAGATGGAAAGATTATTTACTAATGCAAACATGAATGAAGTAAGTAAAGAGTTTGCAACTCCTGAAGCATTAAACACTTTAGAGAAAGAAACTGAAGGACATCCATTCCGCGATAGCTTTAAAGAATATATAGATAATGCAAGACTTGTTCTAGAGAACAAAGAGGTTAACTTTATTGAAACTAAAGTATCTAAGTTATTAGGGTATGGAACTGAAAACCAAAAAGCTTATGATGACAAGTTTATGTTAGGTAAAGACCACATCGTTAATACACAAGTAAATGGTGGAACTTACTCTACAACAAAAATAGAATATATGTATGATGGTGACCCTAATACACATTGGGAAACAAACAGAAGCAATGGTAATGGTTTCACTAATGAAGTGGTATTCACTTTTGATGAAATAGAACAACTTGATAGAATAGCATTATTACCTAGAAGCGGAAATCAAAAAGGATTTCCTACTAAGTATGAAATATATGCTTCAGAAACTTCTCAAGGGGATACATTCAAATTAGTTTCTAGCGGTACTGCAGAAGTTACTAAAGACTTCATGCAATTTAAATTTAACCCAACAAACTTTAAGAGACTGAAGTTTGTATTTAAAGAGTGCCATGAAAATAGACCATTCATATCAGAAGCTAGGTTCTATAAAGAAGATGCTTTATCAGAGAAAATGGATAAACTATTTACAGACAGTAATAAGAATACAGTAAACCCTGATTTTGGGACTTTAGAGAAACTTACTGCTTTAGAGAATGAAGCGAAGGCACATCCTTTATACAGTAAGTTCAAAGAAGATTTAGATGATGCTAAACTTGTATTAGAAGGTAACGAGGTAACTTATGCAGATGCTAAAGTTTCGAAGTTTAAAGCTTTTGGAACTCCAGAGTTAGCAGAGTATGATAAGACTTATAAGATAGATAATAGTCATATAAAGAATATAACTACTAACGGTAGACATTGGTCAAATCAAACTATAGATAAAGCTATAGATGGTGATCCTAACACTAATTGGCATTCTGATGCTAGAAATAGCGAAACTCATACAAACGAAGTTATAATGACTTTAGACCAAATAAGAACTTTAGATAGAATAGTATATTATTCTCCGAGAGATAGAGGTTTCGCAGAGAAGTTCGATATCTATACTTCTAAGACTAGTGAAGGAGACACATTTACTAAAGTAACTAGTGGTAGTGCTTCAAGAACTGGAGACTCTATATCTATAAAGTTTAATCCAACTCAAGCTAGAAGAGTTAAGTTTGTTTATAAGCAAGGATATGAAGGTTGGGCTTTAGCGTCAGAGTTCGGATTATATAAACAAGACCAAACTCTAGATAAAATACAAAGGTTATTCACTGATGATACTATGTCTAAAGTAAGTGAAGAGTTTGATACAGTTGATAAATTAAAAGCTTTAGAGAACGAATGTAGTACACACCCATTCTTTGAAGACTTTAAAGAGGACTTATACAATGCAAGAGTTCTAATAGAACAAGGCAAGGTAGAGAGTTCTGTTGCTACAAGTAAGAAGTTTAATCATCTGGATAATGCGGAGTATGTAAAACAATTTAGAATACCTTACGAGAATATAAAGAGTATAAGTAATAATGCAGGGCAATATCTACAACAGCATATAAATAACGCGGTTGATGGTAATGTAGACACTTACTGGGAGACTAATAGAGGAAACGATAAAGAATGGTCTAATGAAGTAACTATAGAATTCAAACAACCTATAACTGTAGACAGAATAGCTTATGGTGCTAGACAGTCAGATAGAAAAGGATTTTTAGAGGAATTCGAGATATATGGTTCTAACGCTACTAAAGGTGATAACTTCCAATTAGTGGCTACAGGTAGAGCAGACAGTACTTCTGGTTTAGTTGAAGCTAAATTCAAACCTACAACATTTAAGAGAATGAAATTAAAGTGGGTTAAAAGTAACCAAAACTGGGCTACACTAAACGAAATAATGTTCTTTAAGAGAGATATAGTTTCAGATAAAGTTAATAACTTATTTACAAATGAATTAAAGAATGAGTTAAACCCAGAATTCAATTCATTAGAAGCTATTGAAGCTTTAGAGAAAGAAGTTAAAACACACCCATTAAAAGTAGAACTTATGGAAAGTATAGACATGGCTAAAGATTTAATTAAATCTCCTGATAAGAATAAAGGTCATGTTTATGAATTAGAAAGCAGAGGAGACGCTATAAAGGAAAGTCAAAAGAGAAAGGTATGGAATTTCAGAGATTGGCAACCTACAGGTTTAGCAGTTAAGTCAGGTGAAAAGATAACTGTGTATGTTGATACAGAACCAGGCGACCCAGTACCTAACTTAGTATTTAAACAAATGGATAGTAGACATAACGGTTTAGCAGATATAAGATTAACTAGAGGTAAGAACGAAATTACAATACCTGAGGTCGAAGTAAATGATATAAGACCAGGGACTGCTAAAGCAGGAGTATTATATGCTTCAAATCCTTATACTCCAGAGCAACAAGCAAGAAAGCCTAAGATAAGAATAATAGGTGGTGTAAGTTATCCTCAATTCGTAAAAGGTGTAGATAATGATGAACAGGTAATAAATGAGTTACGTGAATATACTGAGAAGTTAAAGAAAGATCCTAAACTACCTGATGTATTCGAAGTATTAGGAGATAAAGCTTTAGTAAACGTTAGAGCAACGTATGCTTTAGATTGGTATACAGAAAATAATAAAGTACCTAGTTATACAGCAGATAGATCTGACGAAGTAATAAAGGAAGCAATGAAGTTCTGGGGATTTGATGGTTCTAAAGATATACATTCGGACTTCAACTTTAGATATGTAACTATGCTTAAGAACTTAAGTGGTGGAGTATTCATGAATGCAGGAAACGGTATAACTGGATACAACCAAGGACAACAAGGTGGAGCTCTAAACGTTGACACTGGCTGGGGATTCATGCATGAATTAGGACACAACCTTGATACAAATAATAGAGCAATGCCTGAGATAACTAATAATATTTTACCTCTTCATTTCCAAATGATTAAAGGTGAAGCTAGTAAGATATCTCAACAAAACTTATGGGAGAGTAAAATATTCCCTAAAGTAAGTAAAGAAGATTATTCTAACAATGAGTGGTACCCTGCAAGTGACACTAGTTCATTAACTCATATGGCACCATTATGGCAATTACAACTATATGATAATACATTCTGGCCTCGTTTTGAGCAACAATTTAGAGAGAGAAACATAGGTGGTGGTGACTGGAATAACAAGCATGAAGCTTGGGCAGTTGTTGCATCAGATGTTCTTCAATTAGACTTAAAAGAACATTTTGCTAGACATGGTTTCTACGTTAATGAAGAGACTGCTAAGCATATGGCTCAGTACAAAAAGCCAGATAAGAAGTTATGGTATATAAATGATAATAAGTATCTGAACAAAGGTGAAGGTTTCAATAACGAGGTAGATTGTAAAGTTAAAGTTAAGACACAAGAGACTTCTGTTAAATTAGATATATCAATAGATAAAACCAATGCTAATAGTCTTCTTGGATATGAGATAATTAGGGATGGTAAAGTGATAGGATTTACTACTAAAGATACTTTCATTGACACTAACATAAATCCAGGTACTAATCACGAGTATAAAGTAGTTGCTTACGATACTCAATTAAATCCTTCTGAAGGTGTAGGCGTTAAGGCACATCAACCTATATTAGAAACAGTCGGAGGGTTGACATTAGCTTTAGGTGAAAATTTCAATGCTTTAGATTATGTTAAGGCAACTGATTACAATGGTAATAAATTGAAAGACATTAAGGTCACAAGTGATGTGGATACTACTAAGAAGGGTAACTACACAGTAACTTATGAGGTAACTGATAATGATGCAATTTCTAAAGAAACAATGAACGTTAATGTTGTTAGTAAATATGATTACTTATCAGATAGTGAGTGGAAGAGTGAACATACCGATTGGGGTAAACCATCACGTAATAACTCTATAAAGGGAAGAATTTTAGGAGAGATTAAAGACTACGATAAGGGAATAAGATTACATGCTAACGGAAATGTTGTTTATGATTTAGGTGAGCATAACTATGATAACTTTGAGGTTAAAGTTGGAGTAGACATGAACTTAGAAGCTCAAAATAATTCAAGTATAACTTTCAAGATTGTAGGCGATGGAAAGACTTTAGCAACAACTAAAGTATTAAAGCATGAGGATAATATGCAGTATATAAATGTTCCTGTAAAAGGAGTTAAAGAACTTAGATTAGAAGTTAACAATGGTGGAAACGGAAATACTTCAGACCACGGTATATTTGTAGAACCTAAATTAACAACTAATAATGCTAAACCTGAGTTAACTATACCTAAGTCTCAAACTGTTAAAGTTGGTCAAACTTTAGAAGACATAGTTGGAACTTACAAAGCTACAGATGCCGAAGACGGTGACATAACTGGTAATGTAGTCGTGACTGGACAAGACAAAGTTAACTTTAATAGAGTTGGTAACTATACTATAACTTATAGTGTAACAGATAAAGACGGCAATAAGGTAGAGAAGAGTAGAGTTATAAATGTAATAAACATGGAAGACTTTAAATACTTGAGTGACTTTGATTGGAAGTCTGCAAATTCAGGCTGGCAAAGTGTTAGGAAAGACAACGCAGTAAGTGGAAATAAGTTAAAACTTACTGGAGAAGATGGTCAAGAGGTTGTATATGATAAAGGAATTGGGACTCATGCAAACTCTACAATAGTATATGATTTAACAGATAAAAATGTAGACTTATTTAGTGCATTTGTAGGAGTAGACCGTGCTATGTATGGTTCAGTAGGTAGTGTACAATTTGAAGTGTATGTAGATGGTGAAAAAGTTTATGATAGTGGTTTAATGAATTCTAGAGATTCACAAAAGTTTGTGGATGTAGACTTAGCAGGAGCTAAAGAACTTAAACTAATAGCTAAAGATGGTGGAAACGGAATAGGTTCTGATCATGCTACTTGGGGAGATGCTAAGTTACATTATGTTAATACTGAAAGAGTTTATACTGAAGAATTAACTACTGCATTAGAAGAAGCTAAGAAGTTGGATAAGGATAATTATACAGACAAAAGTTATCAAGTTTTAGCAGACAGTATAGCTAAAGCTGAAGCATTATTAACAGAAGAGAAACCAAATCAAGAATCTATAGACGCTATGACAAAAGAACTTCAAGATAATGTAAAAGGTTTAATAGAAATAAATCTACAGGAAGTTGTTAATATTCCAGATAAATATTTAGTTAAATCTATACAAAATCAATTGGGAAAAACCGGAAATATAACTTTAGGTGATATGCGTAGTTTAACTACTTTAAGGTTATCTGGTGTTGTCGATTTAACAGGTATAGAGCATGCTAGAAACTTAGAGACTCTAGAAATGAGCTATAATGAAGTTAAAGATTTAAGACCATTAGCAAATCTAAAAAAACTTAAAACATTAGATGCAAAAGAGCAAATTATTGCAGTAGGAGAATTAACTCCATCTAATGGTAAAGTTGTAGTTGACTCTAAAGCATATAACAGAGAAGGAAAAAATGTAGCTAAAACTGTTAAACTTGTAGATAAAGATGGTAATACAGTAATAGAACAAGATGCTAAAGATGAGTCTGTTATAAGTATAGAAGGTTTACCTAAAGGTTTATATGGTGTTCATGTATTATTTGAAGACGAAGATTTTGATGGCATAATGATATATTTATTCAATATAAATTAAAAAAGTATTCAAAATATTACTTTTTTAACTATAGAAAAATCACTGCTTATTTTTAATAGGCAGTGATTTTTTTATATTTTATTAAACATATTGATTTATCTAAGCTAGTAATTGTTTTTAAAAGACCATTTGAATATAGAAAAAGATACAATGTAAACAATACTATATTTATAACGCGACCTAAGAGTTTTGGTAGACACGTATAAGTAAAATTAATAACTAAATTTTAAAAGATCAAAAAATAATAAAAGAAAAAGGAGCATATTCAATAAATATTTCAAAATATAAACTTTAAAAAGATGCAGATAATTTATTTTTATCAGAACTTTATAATGCACTCTATGGTGGTGAAAAGGTAGTTGTATTTCATAATTGTCATCAAATTGCTCTAGATTTGCTTACTTTAAATACTACTGATGAAATACTAGCAAATGGGAAGTATTTAAATTTTTATAACCGAAAAAAATGAAGAAATTATTAGAAATTTATTTTCAAATAGTTTTATGAAAAAGGCACACCACATTAAGGGGGTTGCTTTGAATATATGGGGTGAATAATTAAATAAATAATTAATATCAGAGTGCTATAAAATATTTAAATTAAAAATTAATGACAAAAATTGATAAATTTCTAGAAAACGGTTGCTAAGAAAACAAAAAGTGTGTTAGTATACTAGTATAAAGAAGAAGGGCTTGGATAGATAAAAAAATAACAAAGGAAATTATATGGATAATGACTAAGTCCAAATCAGATATTTCAGATTATATACTAAATTGCGCTTAGCAATCATCAATAATTAAGAAAACGATATTTTAACTTTGGGGGGAAGTTGGTATACTAGTATAAAATAAAGTGAAAAATTTGAAATATCATAAGGAAAAAAGAATAATAATATGTTCTAAGGAGTGGGGAAATGGAAATATCAACAGAAAAAGTTCTAAAGCAGGATGTAGTAAAACCTTTTGGTCTGCAAGACAAGATAGGATATATGTTAGGGGATTTAGGAAATGACTTATTCTTCCAATTTGTAAGTGGATATTTAATGCTATTCTATACAGATGTGTTAGGAATAACTGCGGGGGCAGTAGGAACTATGTTAGTAATTGCTAGAATATGGGATGCAATAAATGATCCAATGATGGGGACTTTTATAGATAGAAGAAAAGTTGGCAAAAATGGTAAATTTAGACCGTACTTATTATACGCCGCGTTGCCTGTAACGATTATGGGATTTTTAACATTTACAGCTATACCTGGTATACCAGATAACTTAAAGTTAGTATATGCATATATAACTTACATAGGTTTTGGTATGTGTTATACAGCTATAAACATACCTTATGGGTCATTGGCATCAGTAATGACAACAGACCCAGTGGAAAGAACATCTTTATCTACATTTAGATCAGTAGGTGCACTAATTGCAAATTTAGCAATAATGATTATAGTACCTAAATTAGTATTTAGTGATGGTGTAGCCACAGCAGGTGGGTTTATGAAAGCTTCGGCTGTCTTTGTAGTATTTTCTAATTTATGTTATTTTGGGGCATTTAAATTAACAACAGAGCGTGTTAAGCATAAAGTTCAAGAAACAAAAGAAAAGTCAAGTTTTATAAAAACAGTTAAAACTTTACTAAGTAATAGAGCTTTAATAGGGTTAATGTTAGCTTCATTTGGTATGTTAGCATCTATGATGGCAGTTAATGCTTTAACACCATACTTATATAAAGATTATTTTAAAGCACCAGAACTAATATCTCTTGGTGGTGTAATTGGAATGATTTCATCATTTTTAATATTACCATTCTTATCACCACTTGTTAATAAGTTTGGAAAGAAGGAGCTTTCAGTAGGAACTATGTTAATTGCTGTAGCAGCAAACTTAGCATTATTCTTAATGCCTATAAAAAGTCCATATGTGTATATGGCTATAAACTTTATAGCATCTATAGGAACTGGATTCTTCAATGTATTAATTTGGGCATTAGTAGGTGATGCAATAGATTATCAAGAATATATAACTGGTAAGAGAGAAGAAGGTATTGTTTATGCATCTTACTCTTTAGTTAGAAAGCTAGGTCAAGCTATAGCTGGTGGAATAGGTGGATTTGCGCTTACTTTCATTGGATACAAAGCAGGGGTAGCAACACAAACACCAGAAGTTGCTCAAGGGATAAAATACATAATAACAATACTACCTTTCGTATCAGCTTTAATTTCAACTATAGCTATGACATTTGTGTATAACTTATCAAAAACTAAATTAGCAGAAATGACAAAGGAGTTAGAACTTAGAAGGGGATAAATATAGGAAATTACTATAAAATTATAAGAAAATTAAGCAAAACAGATATAAATACTTAATTAGCCCTTGTATGTACAAGGGCTTATAGTTTATAGGCTAAATTATATTAGGTATTAGAATTTTATCAATTTATTTTTTATTAACTTTAAAAAGCAAAATTTTTGTAGAAATGAATTGAAAAACGATTGCCTTTAATTATTGCGTATGTTAGTATACTAGTATAAAGGAAAGAGCTATATAATTGCTTACTAATGGAGGATATTATGGCGAATATATTTGATAAGTATGAAAAGACACAAGAATTTTTAATATGTATTGACTCTGATGGATGTGCAATGAATACTATGGAAATAAAGCATAGAAGATGTTTTGCACCAGAGATGATAAAAACATGGAACTTATATGAAAAAGAAGATTATATATTAAACCTTTGGTATGACATAAATCTTTATACAAAAACTAGGGGTATAAATAGATTTAAAGGTTTAGCTGAAACCTTTAAAATCATAAGCAACGAAGGTATAGAAATAGATGACCTTGATAGCCTTGTAAATTGGGTTGAGACTACAAATGAATTATCAAACAAATCCTTAGAAAGAGAAATAGAAAAGACTAATAGTAAGGCCTTAAAAATGGCATATGAATGGTCTTTAAATGTAAACAAATCTATAGAACAATTACCAAAGGGTGATGAACCATTTGAAAATGTAAAAGAAGGATTAGAAACATTATCTAAGTTAGTAGATGTTGCAGTAGTATCATCAGCAAATGGAGAAGCTTTAGATGATGAGTGGAATAGACATAATTTTGTTAGGCATCTTAAAGCACTACTAGGGCAAGAAGCTGGAACAAAACAATATTGTATATCTGAGCTTAAGAAAAAAGGATATGATGAGAAGAAAATATTAATGGTAGGAGATGCACCAGGAGATTTACAAGCTGCTAAAAATAATAATGTAAATTTCTATCCTATATTAGTAAATAAGGAAGGTTATTCTTGGAAAAGATTAGTAAATGAAGTAGTTCCTAAATTAATGAATGGTACATTTGATGAAGCTTATCAAAATCAACTAATAAAGGAATTTAATGATTCATTAAAATAATAAAAATATTTGTAATAAAAAACATCCATAATAAATACAATAGGGGGAATAATTATATGTTAAATTTAAAATCAAAACCTTATAATCTTGATGAACAATCTATACAATGGGTAAAAGACACAATTGCAAATATGACGATAGAAGAAAAAATAGGTCAACTATTTGTAAATATGGGTGCAAGCCGTGATGAACAATACTTAAAAGGTGTTTTAAATAATTATCATATAGGGGCAGTTAGATACAATCCAGGTAAAGCTGAAGATGTATATGATCAAAATAAAATATTACAAGAAAATAGTAAAATACCACTATTAATAGCTGCAAATACTGAAAATGGTGGTAATGGAGCATGTACAGATGGGACATATGTAGGAAGCCAAGTTAAGATAGGAGCAACAAATGACCCTAAATATGCTTATGAAATGGGGCGTGTTTCTGGTGTGGAAGCAGCAGCAATAGGATGTAACTGGAGCTTTGCACCAGTAGTTGATATAAATAGAAACTGGAGAAATCCAATAATATCTTCTCGTTGTTATTCATCTAGTGCAGAGCAAGTATTAGAATTTTCTTTAGAGTACATGAGAGGAATAATGGAAAGTGGTATTATGCCTGCGGCGAAGCATTTCCCTGGAGATGGAATTGATGAACGTGATCAACATTTATCATTTGCTCCAAACTGGCTTTCAGTAGACGAATGGGATGCTACATTTGGAAAGGTATACGGAGGATTAATAGATGCAGGTCTTCCATCAATAATGGCAGGACATATAGCTTTACCTGAATATGTACGTTACTTTAATCCAGAAGCAACTATTGAAGAATTAACTATGCCAGCCACATTAAGTAAATATATATTAACAGATTTATTACGTAAAAAAATGGGATTCAATGGAGTAATAGTAACAGATGCAAGCCATATGGTAGCTATGACATCGGCAATGAAGCGTAGTGAAATGTTACCAACAGCTATAGCGGCAGGTAGTGATTTATTCCTATTCTTCAATGATCCAGATGAGGACTTCAAGTGGATGATGGATGGTTATAAGAATGGAATAATAACTGATGAGCGTCTTGAAGAAGCATTAACTCGTATATTAGGATTAAAAGCTGCTTTAGGATTACATAAAAAAGCTAAAACAGAAATACTACAACCAAAAGAAGAAGCTATGGCTAAAATAGGATTAGAAGAAAATAAAATACCTGCTTTAGAAATAGCAGATAAAGCTATAACATTAGTTAAGAATAAAGAAGATATATTCCCTATATCTCCAGAAAATCAAAAACGCGTATTACTTGTAGAGCCTAAAGGTCATGACGGTGGATTTGGAAAACTAATGGCTATGATGGGTGGAAAAGGTAAAAATGCAATCGAGTTAATGAAAGAGTTATTAGAAGCAGAAGGATTTGTAGTTGAAATATATGAATCTCCAATGGAAAAAGCAATGAAGTTACCACCAGAAGAGATGATGAAATCAATGATGGATATTTACTCAGGAAAGCGTCCTATATCTGAGTTAACTAGCAAATATGATTTAATAATAAACATAGCAGATATTGGACCAGGAACAGACCAACGTATACAATGGCCAATGAGCAAAGGTACTCCTGATATACCATTTTATGTAAATGAAATACCAACAATATTTGTGTCAGTACAATGTCCATTCCATTTAGCTGATGTACCTCAAGTAAAAACTTATATAAACACTTATGATAATAAAGAATACACTATAAAAGCATTAGTTGAAAAGATGTTAGGTAGATCAGAATTTGTCGGTGTAAGCTCAGTAGATGCGTACTGTGGATTATTAGATACACAATATTAATTTATAAATATAAATAATCAAATACTAATAGTTGTAGTTAAATATTGTATTTAACTACAACTATTTTTAATATATTACAAAACTTTTTTTAAATGACTAATGGATATAGTTAAATGATGTAAAATAATTAATATAAAAAGAAAAACATAATATAAACTCTACGATTAGTTTATTGAAAGATTTTCTCTAATAGTTTAAATTATTAACAAGAGGTGAAACTGATGGATTGTAAGAAAGTTGGCAAATTAATATATGAACTAAGAAAAGAAAAAAACATGACACAAAAACAAGTTGCCGAATTAATGAATATAAGTGATAAAACAATAAGTAAATGGGAGCGAGGATTAGGTTGCCCTGACATTTCTTTACTTTTAAAATTATCAGATATATTTGGTGTAAGTATAGAAGGGATTCTATCAGGAGAAATAAATTTAAATGAATTAGAGGGAGGAAATATGAAAAATATAAGATTTTATATATGTGATAAATGTGGAAATTTAATAACAACAACAGGTGAAGCATCTATATCTTGTTGTGGTAAGAAAATAGAACCATCAATTGCAAAAAAAGCAGAAGATGGACATAGACTTAATGTAGAAAATATAGAAAATGAGTTATTTATTACATCAGAACATGAAATGAAGAAGGAACATTATATTTCTTTTGTAGCACATGTAAAAGGAGATAGAGTTCAGATTGTAAAACAATATCCAGAGTGGAATATGCAGTTTAGGTTAAATCAAAATGGACGTGGTAAATTATATTTTTATTGTAAAGAACACGGACTATTTTATCAA